>JBGTEZ010000251.1:0-2091 GCA_041747535.1 Gemmatimonadaceae bacterium | reverse complement strand
AGGCATGGTTCGATTGCCCCTGCTCATCGCGCTCGAGCCGCCGGTTCTGCGATGTCAGAAAATCCATTGCGAGGTGGACGCCCGCGAGCTCACGACCCGGCACGTCGAGATCGCGCGCCGCGCCCGCTCCGGTAGCGATGCAGACGGCGTCGAATTCCGCGCTCAACTCTTCGGCGGTGATGTCCTCTCCGACGTCGATGCCAGTGCGGAACCGCACCCCCTCCGCTTCCAGCTGCGAAAGGCGGAGATCGATCACCGATTTCTCGAGCTTGAACTCAGGGATTCCGTAGCGAAGCAATCCGCCAACGCGCTCGCTCTTCTCGAACACGACCACTGAATGCCCGAATCGGCGAAGCTGTTGCGCGGCGGCAAGGCCTGCTGGTCCCGAGCCAACGACCGCGACATTGAACCCGGTCGCGCATCGTGGTGGACGTGGCGTCACCCAACCTTCGGCGAAACCACGATCGGCAATCGTCTGCTCGATGTGCCGGATCGCGACGGGCTCATTCACCAGGCCGAGCACGCAGGCCGATTCGCACGGGGCAGGGCAAAGGCGCCCGGTG
The DNA here is from genome assembly GCA_041747535.1 of Gemmatimonadaceae bacterium. Taxonomy (GTDB): domain Bacteria; phylum Gemmatimonadota; class Gemmatimonadetes; order Gemmatimonadales; family Gemmatimonadaceae; genus UBA4720. Next base: position 1,528 of record JBGTEZ010000251.1, on the reverse strand, counting down.
AGCTCCGGGAAGTTGTTGGTCGAGTGGAGCGACTCGAGCGCGTCGCGCCATTCACCGCGTGACACGAGCTCATTCCATTCGGGGATGATGTTCCGCACCGGACAACCTGTATCGCCCTGGCAGAACGGAACGCCGCAGTCCATGCAGCGCGCACCCTGAGCGCGCACCGCGGACTCCGGCACCGGTCCGTAGAACTCGCGCCAGTGGCGCACGCGCTCTTCGACCGCCTGCCGCCCCGGAGTGGCGCGGCGCAATGTCAGGAATCCTTTCGGATCACGCATAGTGAGTCTCCGGCGACTTCATTGGGTCGGATGGTGAAGCTGTCCTAAAGCCGGCAATCGTTCGGTATCACGCATGGCGCGCCTCCCCGATTCGCAGCCCACGCGGACCAGTCGCCGTCGCGCTCGCAGCAATCTCTTTTGCCTGGCGCTCCAGCGCCTGACGGTACTCGCGCGGGACGACGGCAAAGAATCGCTTCAGCGCGCGGTCCCATTGTCCGAGCTCGCGCTTCGCCCTCGCGCTGCCGGTATGATGCGCGTGCTGCTCGACCAGCCGGCGAAGCAGCTCGCGCTCGCCGAACTCGGTGACGTGGACGAGGTCCACCATGCCCTTGTTGCATTGGGCCTCGAGCTCGCCGAACTCGTCGAGCACGAACGCGATCCCGCCGCTCATTCCGGCGCCGAAGTTCCGGCCGACGCGTCCGAGCACGACGACGGTGCCGCCAGTCATGTACTCGCAGCCGTGATCACCGACTCCTTCCACTACCGCAATTGCACCGCTGTTCCGCACCGCGAAACGCTCGCCCGCAACGCCGGCGAAATACGCTTCGCCCGATGTCGCGCCGTAGAGCACGGTGTTGCCGATGAGAACGGTCTGGTCGGGAATGAACTGTGCCGCGCGCGGGTGCCGCACGACCAGGCGTCCTCCGGAGAGTCCCTTGCCGACATAGTCGTTCGCCTCGCCATCCAGCTCGAGCGATAGCCCGCGCGCGGCGAAGGCCCCGAAGCTTTGACCCGCGGATCCGCTGAACCGAAGCGAGATAGTGTCCTCGGGGAGACCGACGTTGCCGTAGCGGCGAGCAATCTCACCGGAAAGCGTCGCGCCGACCGCGCGATCGGAATTCGTAATGGCAAATGTCGCCTTCATCCGCTCACCGTGGTCGAGCGCGGGCTGCGCGAGCTCGACAAGGGTGCGATTCAGTCTTCCTTCTTCCTCTGAGTCGTTGAGCCTCAGCCTCACGTGCCGGCGTGTAACGCGATCGGGCCGCGTACGCGTTGCCGGCATCGCCAGATGCAGCAACGCCGAGAGATCCAGCGTGTTCGCCTTGGCATGGTCAGTCGCCGGCAGCGCGCGCAACAGATCCGTGCGCCCGATCATCTCGTCCATGGTCCGGAAGCCGAGCTTGGCCAGCAGCTCGCGCACTTCCTCGGCGATGAAGAAGAAGTAATTCACGACGTGCTCGGGCTGGCCGCTGAAACGCGCCCGCAGCTCCGGATCCTGCGTCGCGATGCCGACGGGGCAGGTATTG
>JBGTEZ010000250.1:0-8310 GCA_041747535.1 Gemmatimonadaceae bacterium | reverse complement strand
CGCGATGGGGGCCCAGGTGGCTCGCGCGGCGGCGGACGGGGACGAGATGGCAAGTCCCGGGACCGCGATGGCGGGCGGGGTGACGGCGGCAGCGAGCTCGTCGAGAACGTCATCGCCATCAACCGCGTCGCCAAGGTCGTAAAGGGCGGACGCCGGTTCTCCTTCAACGCGCTGGTAGCGGTCGGGGATGGTCAGGGCCGCGTTGGCTTTGCGACCGGAAAGGCGAACGAAGTGTCGGAAGCGGTGCGCAAGGCCGTGGATGGCGCGCGCCGCAACATGGTGAGCATCCCGATGACGGGGGGAACGATTCCGCACGAGGTCGTGGGCTCGCACGGTGCCGGCAAAGTCCTGATGAAGCCGGCAGCGCCGGGCGCCGGCGTCATCGCCGGTGGAGCGGTCAGAGCGATCATGGAATGCGCTGGCATCGCCGACATTCTCACCAAGAGCCTTGGCTCGACGAATCCGCACAACATGGTACTCGCAGCACTCGATGGACTTCAGCAGCTTACCACCGTCGAGCAGATCGCCCGCGAGCGCGGGATGGAAGTGTCGAGCATCGGTTATCGCTCGCGCGCAAAATCGAAGGAGCTGGCGCATGCCTAGAACACACGTGTGGTGGAACACCAAGGGACCGAAGTCGACCCCCAAGGAGACCATCACTGAAGGAAAAGTCCGGATCAAGCAGGTGAGAAGCGGCATCGGCCACTCGTGGCGGATGCGGCGCACTCTCGAGGCGCTCGGCCTCAGGAATCATCAAGCTGAAGTCGTCAAACAAGACTCGCCCGCGCTACGCGGGCAGCTAAAGCACGTGCGTCACCTCGTCCAAGTGACGCCGGTAGAGGAGTAGACAAGTGGCAACCAGGAGAACGCGAAGAGAGACAGCGGAACCGGGCGCGCGCGCTTCAGCAGCGGGGCGCATCGGGCTTCACAATCTCGTCCCGGCACCGGGATCGCACCGGAACCGCAAGAGACTCGGCCGCGGGCCGGGCTCGGGCACCGGAAAGACGTCCGGCAAGGGGCACAAGGGAATCAAGGCGAGATCGGGACACCACGGACCTGGCGGCGGCAAGCCGCAGTTCGAGGGTGGCCAGATGCCGCTCACCCGCCGCATTCCGAAGCGCGGCTTCACCAATATCTTTCGTGTCGAAAGTCAGGTGGTGAGCTTCGACGACCTCACCCGGCTCCCGAAAGGGTCCGAAGTGACCGAGCAGACTCTCGCCGAAGCCGGCCTGATCCGTAAGGGAAAGGGACCGGCCAAGCTGCTCGCCAATGGCGATGCGGCAAAGGGCGTCACCATTCGCGGCATCAAGATGAGCGCTGGTGCGAGAGCGAAAATCGAAGCGGCCGGAGGCCGGGTAGAAGACTAAATGGCTCAATCAGCCCCAGCGGCGGCCGTCAGCAACATCTACAACACTCCCGAGCTGCGTGACAAGATCATGTTCACGCTGCTCTGCCTCGTCATCTACCGGATTGGCGCGCACATCACGGCCCCGGGCATCGATGTCGTAGCGCTCACGGACTTCTTCGAGAATCAGGGGAAGGGCGGGCTGCTCGGCCTGTACGACCTCTTCGTCGGCGGAGGGCTGTCGCACGCGACGGTATTCGCCCTTGGGATCATGCCGTACATCTCGGCCAGCATCTTCATGCAGATCGCCGGTGTCGTAGTTCCGACCGTCGAGAAGATGCAGAAGGACGAGGAAGGCAGAAAGCGCGTGACCCAGTGGACACGGTACTTCACCGTCGCGCTCGCGGTGGTTCAGGCGTGGGGATTTGCGCTGTTCACGTCGTCGCTCGAAAACGCCGTAATCAATCCCGGCTTCGGCTTCCGGCTCCAGATGGTGCTCGTGCTGACGACTGGCGCGATGTTCGTCATGTGGCTCGGCGAGCAGATCACGGAAAGAGGACTGGGTAATGGCGCTTCGCTGATCATCTTCTTCTCGATCGTCGAGAGATTCTGGCCCGGGATATTCAGCACCGTCGGCTTCGTGCGCACGCAGGTCGTGGGACCGTTCTCACTGATCGTGCTCGGGCTCGTAATGATCGGAGTAGTGGCGGGCACGGTTGCGATTACGATGGCAGCACGGCGCGTGATGATTCAGATCCCTCAGCGAACCATGGCGCGCGGCCGTCAGAGGGAGGCGGCCAAGAACTTCATTCCGCTCCGCGTCAACGCGGCAGGTGTGATGCCGATCATCTTCGCGTCGTCGGTGATCGTCGTTCCGGGCGCAATCGCCCAGTTCAGCGGCAACGAATCAGCGCGGATAATGTCCGAGCAGTTCCAGCCCGGCACCTGGATGTACTACGTGCTGTCGGCGGTCCTGATCATCTTCTTCACGTACTTCTACACGTCGATCATCTTCAATCCGGTCGACATCTCGGAGAACCTGAAGAAGCAGGGTGGGTTCATCCCCGGGGTGAAGCCGGGGGCGAAGACGGCCGAGTACATCGACCACGTCGTGTCCCGAATCACTTTCCCGGGCGCGGTTTTCCTCACGTTCATCGCGCTCCTGCCGGTATTCATCGCGGACATGATCGCGGTGCCGTTCAGCTTCGGCGGCACTTCGCTGCTGATCGTTGTCGGTGTTGCGCTCGATACGATGGCCCAGGTGAATCAGCACCTGTTGCTCAGGAAGTACGACGGTTTCATGAAGAAGGGCAGAGTACGTTTCCGCGGACGGGCCGCCGGCGGGAACTCCTAGTCGGTCTGCGGATGACGCCCGGCCTACAGAACCTCCGATGATCATCGTTCTGCTCGGCCCGCCGGGCGCGGGAAAGGGAACCCAGGCTGACAAATTGGCCACGCGGCTCGGCCTTCCAAAGATCGCCACCGGTGACGTCCTGCGCGCCGCCCTCCGCGAGGGTACGCCGAAGGGGCGTGAGGCGAAGGCGTACATGGACCGCGGCGATCTCGTGCCCGACTCGGTCATCATCGGCATCCTGAGGGACGTGCTGGGCGCTCCCGGGTCGAAGAAGGGCGCAATCCTCGACGGCGCCGTGCGCACGGTGCCGCAGGCCAGCGAGCTTGGGATCATGCTGGCCGAGCTGGGAAGGGGCGTCGACAAGGTCCTGCTCTTTGACATCTCCGATGACAAGCTCACGGAGCGTCTGAGCGGGCGCACGGTGTGCGAGAAGTGCCAGACGCCCTACATGGGCCTGGAGCCGGGCGCCAAATGCGAGAAATGCGGAGCGACGGTGATCCGCAGAAAGGACGACGAGCCCGAGGCAATCAGGAACCGTCTCAAGGTCTATCGCGCGCAGACCGCGCCAGTCATCGAGTGGTATGGTGAGCACGGTAAGAAAGTGCACAAGGTCGACGCCGACGGCTCGGTCGACGAGGTCACCCGCCGGGCGGTCGCGGCGCTCGAGAAATGATCCAGATCAAATCCGAGCGCGAGATCGAGATAATGGCGCGCGGCGGCGAGATACTGGCGGCGAGCGTTCGCCTGCTCGAGGAAAGTGTTCGGCCCGGCATGACGACGCTGGACCTCGATCGAATCGCGGATGAGTTCATAAGGAGCCATCCGGGCGCGGTCCCGGCGTTCAAGGGTCTTTACAACTTTCCCGCGAGCATCTGCACGTCGATCAACCACGAGATCGTGCACGGGATTCCCTCGAAGAAGCGCGCCATCAATGAGGGCGACATCCTCTCGATCGACATTGGAGTGAAGCTCGACGGATACTACACGGATTCGGCGACCACCGTGCCCGTGGGAAAAGTCGATGCCGCGTCTCAAAGGCTTCTCGAGGTCACACGCGAAGCGCTGGCCGCAGGAATTGCCGCGGCTACTCCCGAAAACCATCTCGGCGACATCGGCGCCGCCGTGCAGCAGGTGGTCGAGTCAGCCGGGTTCAGCGTGGTGAAGGACCTGGTCGGCCACGGAATCGGCGTCGGCTTTCACGAGGACCCGCAGGTTCCGAACTACGGGAAGCCGAAGCGTGGAGTGCGGCTGACCCCTGGGCTCACCATCGCGATCGAGCCGATGGTGAATATCGGAAGGTCCGAGACGCGCACAATGCCGGACCGATGGACCGTTGTGAGCGTCGACGGAACGCGCTCGGCGCACTTCGAGCATACGGTTGCCGTGACCGAGAACGGCCCGCGCGTACTGACCGCGCTGACCCACAGTCCTTCGATTTCGAGCCGGTAGGCTACGCGGTCAGGGCCCGCTCGACGACCGCCGTTGTTTTCCTGGCCAGCTCTCCCGCCTGCGCAACAAGGGCGCCCGCGTCTCGCTCCAGGCGCGCCCCTTTCGACTTGTCGTCCAGCGCCTGGACGTTGACTCGCACATTGTAGGCAGCGCCGCGGCACCCCGCTTCAGCCAGGAGCGCGGCCACACCGGCGTCGGTCACCGCGTTGGTATTCCCTTTCTCGGCGACCAGGAGCGCCAATCTCGCTACTTCAACACAGGAGCGCGCCGTCTCGAGGGGTACCTCGGCGGCGTCGAGCAAGGCGCTCGTGACCGCTTGGGCACGACGCTCCGCCGCGTCGGCCGGCTCCCTGGGGAGCTTGAGGGCCGCTGACACCTTCGAGTAAGCGTCGGCGTCCCGCTTCACGAGGGACGCCAGTTTGTTGCCGAGCGAGACTGCATCGAGCGCGGCCTTCTTCATTTCGGCGTCCACAGCCGCGTACTTCTTTTTGCCGGCGGTGAGTCCCGCGACCATTTGCGCCAGCGCGGCGGCGAGCGCGCCCGCGTGCGCGGCGACGCTTCCTCCGCCAGGAACCGGATCGGCCGACGCTACGGCGCCGACGAACCCGGAGAGGCTCTGCCCGCCACTCATTGCTTCTCTCACCTGGGCGTCCAGAATCTGCCCCCGCGTGAACTGCCGGAGCTGGAGATGGTTGACGGCGGCGTCGATGAGAACTCGCTCCGGCACCAGGCCGACGATCTCGCTCCAGGTGACCTGGGCGCCCTCCGCGTCCGCGCGCTGCTTGACGAAATCGAAGACATTGTGCAGTGGAGTCTTGTCGGTGTCGACGAGATTCATGGAAACCTGCGCCTGACCATCGACATCGAGACCGAGGCCCTTCACATAGCGGAATCCGCCCGACGATCCGCGAACTGCCTTGGCGATGCTTTTCGCGGCGGGAAGGTTGGACGAAGGACCGAGGTAGATGTTGTACGCCACCAGAAACGGTCGCGCCCCGATCGCTGTCGCTCCGCAGGTCGGGTGTATTCTGGCGGGCCCAAAGTCGGGGTTGCGCGCCGGGTTGCTGCCGATCTCCTCGCGGAGTCCCTCGAATTCGCCGCGCCTGACATCAGCCAGGTTCTCCCTCGACGGTTGCGTCGCGGCGCGCTCGTAGAGATAGACCGGAATCTCGAGCTCGCGCCCGACGCGCTCGCCGAGCTCGCGGGCGAGAGCAATGCAGTCGTCCATCGTCGAGCCTTCGAGGGGAACGAACGGCACGACGTCGGTGGCGCCGATGCGCGGGTGCTCCCCGCTGTGCGAGCAGAGGTCGATCCGCTCGGCGGCTGCCCTGATTCCGCGGAACGCGGCTTCCACCGCGCGATCCATGGGCGCGACGAACGTGATGACCGACCGGTTGTGCGACGCATCGGAAGAGACATCGAGCACCGACACCCCTTCCACCGATGCAATCGCATCGCGAATGGCCGACACAACTTCGGGACGGCGGCCTTCGGAGAAATTAGGGACGCATTCGATCAGCTTCATTGAGTAATCCCCGCCATGTCGGCGCGCCTGAGTGTCTGCAACAGCCATGCGTGCATCGCCGGGTTGCCGGCCACGTAGGCGCCGGCCCCGAGAGTAGGTGCATTCCCTTCGAGATCGGTCACCACTCCGCCGGCCTCCTGGACGAGCAGAATCCCCGCCGCGACATCCCAGGGCGCGAGCACGAGCTCCCAGAACGCATCGAAGCGTCCGCACGCGACGTTGGCCAGGTCGAGCGCAGCCGCGCCGGCGCGGCGAATTCCGGCGGTGCCGCTCGCCACCAAACTGAAGTGACTGACGTAGCGTGGCAACACTTCCAGGGTCTTGAAGGGAAATCCGGTTCCGATCAGCGCCTTCGGAGGGTCGCGGAGGCTCGACACGGTGATGCGCTCGCCATCCCGCCACGCACCGGTCCCTTTCCGCGCCGTGAACTCCTCGCCGCGTGGGACGTTCAGCACCACTGCCGCCCTGAGAACCCCGTTCCGGGCCACGCCGATCGAGGTCGCGTACTCGGGATAGCCGTGGAGAAAGTTCGTCGTGCCGTCGAGCGGATCCGCGATGAAAACCGTGCCGTCGAGAAGCGCCAGCGGCGACAGCTCCTCTCCAAGCACAGTGGCGCCCGGACGGCGCCGAGCGACGGTTTCGGCGATTGCGTGCTCGGCGGCAGTGTCGACCTCGCTCACGAAATCCGAGCGCCCTTTCGACTCCCAGACCAGGCGCGCGCGTCGGGACGTCGCATCGCGAATAACCGTCGCGGCGGCTCGCGCCGCATCGAGAGCGATGTCGAGCAGCTCCACATCGTCGCTGTCAGTTCCGGGATTTGCTTGCAACTCCTCTCTCTCGCTCCTTAATTTGGCGCAATGCCCCGCGTCTTCAGCGGCATTCAGCCTTCGGGCACGCTCCACATCGGCAATTATCTCGGAGCGGTCAAGAACTGGACTGAATTGCAGCACAGCCACGAGTCGTTCTTCTGCATCGTGGATTATCACGCCATCACGGTACCGTACGAGCCCGCCGACCTCCGGGCGCGCACGCGCGACATGGCGTTGTCGCTGCTCGCGGCGGGAATCGATCCATCGGCGTGCACGCTGTTCGTGCAATCGATGGTGCCGGAACATACCGAGCTGGCGTGGATATTCAACACGCTCACCCCGCTGGGGGAGCTCGAGCGCCAGACGCAATTCAAGGAAAAGGCGAGCAAGCAGGAGAGCGTTCCGGCGGGTCTGCTCAATTATCCCGTTCTGCAGGCGGCCGACATCCTGTTGTACCGGGCCGAATTCGTGCCGGTCGGCGAAGACCAGCTGCAGCATCTGGAGCTGTCGCGCGAGCTCGCGCGAAAGTGGAACTCCCGCTTCGACGTCCGGTCGCCGGTAGAGAACGTCGTCGCCGCGCTGAGTGGAGCCACGCCGGGCTTTTTCCCGGAGCCGCAGGGGCTCCTCACTCCTGCCCGCCGCATCATGGGGCTGGACGGCCAGGCCAAGATGTCGAAATCACTCGGGAATACGGTCGGCCTCCTCGAGGAGCCGGAGGAGATCTGGGCAAAGCTGCGCCCCGCGGTCACTGATCCCAAACGGCAGCGACGCACCGATCCGGGAACTCCGGAGGTTTGCAATATCTATCACCTCCACAAGTCCTTCAGTCCGCCGGAAACGGTGGAGCACGTCGCGGTGCAATGCAGGACGGCCGGGTGGGGATGCATCGACTGCAAGAAGGTGCTGCACGAGTCAATGGAGAAAGAGCTGGTTCCGATCCGGCGGCGCGCGGCCGAGATCGCCGCCGATCCGGCGAACATCGCCGATGCGCTCGCCACCGGCGCCGCGCGGGCGCAGACGCTTGCGCGAGAGACAATGAAAGAGGTGAAGGAAAAGATGGGGCTCGCCTAGCCCGTACGATGTCGACGGCGGCGATGAGCGGAGGGGCATCCGGGCTTTTGTCGCGTCTTGCGCGCTCTCCGCGGTTCGCCGGCAGCGCTGAAGAAGGTGCGGCGCGTGACTTCTGCCGGCTGGAGCTGGAAAAGTCGGGCTTCACCTGCAGGGAGATCGGGTTCGAGTACTCGGAGTGGCCGGGGAGGTGGGGACCACCGGTCGCCGCGGCAATACAACTCGTCACCATTCTGGTCGTCGCCCGTACGTCCAGGAATGGGAATCCTGTCATGGCACTCGCGTTCGCTGCCGCCGTCCTCATCGCCCTCGCCTTCGTATCCCGCGATGCGCGGCGACGCTGGCCGCTCGGGTTTCCGTTCCTTCGAGCGTCGGGCGTCAATCTCGAGGCCTCGCGGGGTAGTCCGTCCGTCTGGCTCGTCGCGCACGTTGACTCAAAATCGCAGACGATTCCAATGCTGTACCGCATTTCGAGCGTCGTGCTCCTGAACGTGCTGACCGTCGTCGCAGTGGTCGCGGCGCTGGTGCAGGCCGGCGGATACGCGAACGTGAGGTCCTACTGGCTGCTGCTTTCGCTGGCGGCCGGGCTGGCCGCGCTTCCGTCGCTCCTCTGCATGGTTCGGAACGATTCCGCGGGCGCGGTCGACAACGCCAGTGGCGTCGCCGCGGTTCTCCTCGCAGCGAGCCAGCTCCCGGGCGATCGGCCGGTGGGGGTCCTGATCACCAGCGCCGAGGAGCTCGGCCTCGCCGGAGCGCGCGC
>JBGTEZ010000249.1:0-1717 GCA_041747535.1 Gemmatimonadaceae bacterium | reverse complement strand
GACGAGCGCCGCCCAGTCGTCGGCGGCTTCCCAGCCGGGCCCGCCTGCCAGTGCGATCCCGATCCCGACGAACGCCGCGCCGGAGCTGATTGCGTCGCTGCGGTGGTGCCACGCGTCGGCGACGACCGCCGTGCTACCGGTCTCTCGCCCGACGCGCACAACACGCCGGTAGAGCGCCTCTTTGATCAGAATCACGCCGGCGGCGACGAAAAGCGTGAATGGCGCCGGCGCCTGATGCGGTCCCATGATCTCCCGGAGTGCCATCAGAGCGATACCGATCGCCGCGCCCAGAAGCATCAGCGACACCACGGCCGCGGCGATGGGTTCCGCTTTGCCGTGGCCGAAGGGATGGTTCTCGTCGGCGGGACGGGAGGCGATGCTCAGGCCCGTCCAGACTATCAGCGACGAGAAAATGTCGGCGGAGGACTCTACCGCGTCGGCAACCAGCGCGTTGGCGTTACCGACGATTCCCGCGATCAGCTTGACGAGCACGAGCACCGCGTTCGTCAGAAGGCCGGCCTGAGCCCAGCGGATGCTCCGGCTGGTTCCGCTCGTCACGCCGTCGCCACTGCCCTCTTACAGATCCGCGGTCTCGAGGCGCCGGGCGGCGGCCAGGATGCGTCCCGCATAAATGTCGACATCTTCCCCTGGCTCGCGGCGCGGGATCACGAACCGCGGATCTTCCGGCTGGCTGGAGGTCGGAGTGTTGACCATGAGATCGCCGCCCCGGTTGATCACCGCCGCCTCGAACTGGTCAATGGCACTGAGAAGATCGTCGAGCTGGGCGGAAGTCTCGATTCCATCGATCAGGACCCCCTTCTGCCGAACACGCCCGGCAAGCTCGATCCGCGCCGCGTCGCGCTCCTCGCGGCGGTGCGGATCGAGTGCCTCCTGCTGCTCCTCGAATGCGTCCGGCATCATCCCTCTCCTCAAGTGTTCGGGTTGGCGATTTCAACCTGCAAATCCCGTGATAGCGGCTCGAAAGCTGCGACATTCAACCGGTTCCGTCGAGGGTAGCAAATGTCGCGTGCGTTCGTGAAAGAGGATGCGGGGTGGGGCGATCCGGGAAAGCGGTACTCGCTTCCGGCCCGCGATGATCCCGGTTATGACGAAGCAGCCGCCCAGGCGCTGCTCGAGGGCGCGCGATCGGGCGACACCGGCAGCGCCGAGAGCGCAACGGGTTACTATTGGGGCGAGCGGAAGCTCCGCCCCTTCGTGGAGCGGATCCGCGTAGCGGCCGAAAAGGAAGGCGACGAACGAATGTGCCAGCTCGCGGAACGGTTCCTTCGGTAGATAGCTTCTCTCGAAGGCCAATTCTTTCGACAGGATCACTTATCCAGCACCGCAATCCTCTCGGAAAAAATATTCATCTGGCGCTGCTCGCCGTCCTGCTCGCGGGTTCAATTGCGTGCCGCGGCCGTGAGGGCGCGGGCCCGGGCCCATCGATCGTCGTCATCGATTCCGCGTTCGCCCCCAGCTGGGATGCGACGGAGGACAGCGGAATCGTATATCGGGTCGAGGTATCATCACCCGCGGGCGTTGACACGATCCGCGACGTAATCCCGCCGTTTCCGGTCGTCGCCGGCGATACGCTCATCGTCGGGCTGATTCAGGTGTCGGAGGATTCTTCGGCGCCACATCGCAAGATGTTTCGCCTCCGACCAGGAGGCCACGCCCTGGAAACGCGTCCGCTCCCCCCCGATGTCTGGGCCTTCTT
>JBGTEZ010000248.1:0-16517 GCA_041747535.1 Gemmatimonadaceae bacterium | reverse complement strand
CTCCGCGCCAGTGTCGTGCTGATCTCGCCGGTCTCTCGCTGCTTCACTCACCCTCTGCTGTTTCCAGTCGTTTGCTTACCCGCCCCGAACAAAGATGGCATTGACACCCCATTCTGCCAGTCTGATAATGCGCCGATGAAGAACGCGCCCGCCCCCGACCTTCGAATCGTCCCCGCAACCAGGGACGATGTTCCTCTCATCCGGGCGTTCATTCTGGAGCTGGCTGAGTACGAAAAGGCGCTTCCGGGTGAAGCGCCGGTGACGGAGTCGGATCTCGAGAGCACGCTGTTCGGCTCGCGTCCGGCGGCGGAAGTCTTGATCGCCTACCTGGGAGGCGAGCCTGCGGGCTTCGCCCTGTTCTTCCACAACTACTCCACCTGGCTCGGCAGGAAAGGGCTGTTTCTCGAAGACCTGTTCGTGCGCCCGCCGGCTCGCAAGCACGGCGTGGGCTACGCGCTCTTTCGCGAGCTCGCGCGCATCGCGGTCGAGCGCGACTGCGGCAGAATGGATTGGTCGGTGCTCAACTGGAACGAGCTCGCCATCTCGTTCTACCGGAGAATTGGAGCGCGGTCGATGGACGAGTGGATGACCTTCAGGCTGACCGGCCCATCCCTCAGAGCGCTCGCGGGGCAGCCGGAGTAGGCGCCGGCTACTTGCTGAGCGCGCGCAACGCTTTTTCGGCGTCCGCGTACTTCGGGTTCAGCTCGAGAGCGGCCTGACACTCGCGGCGCGCGAGATCCGATCTTTGATCCACCCGTTCGCTTACTATGTAGTGTCGTCATCCCTCATTCCGATATCATCGATGCTCTACGGCCGCCGTCTGCGACAACTGCTCGTGATGTGGGGAATCTCGCTTCTCCTGCTGGCGGGATTGTACCGGATCGAAGTCGTCATTCCGGCGCTTCACGACATGATCCTGCCGGTGTACTGGATAATCGCCGGGATCACCGCGTTCTTCACTCTGCGATGGCTCCGCGCCCGTTCGCCGGAGAACCGGCGGGGAAATGACAGGCGCCACGCGGATCGCAGAGGCGATGCCTCGGCCGGAGACGAGGGTTGATAGGCAGCGCGTTGTGGGATCGATGGCTGCGAGCGGCCTTCGATCGTGCCAATGGTGTCGTCGGAGCGCTCGGGATTTTCGTGGTCGCGGGATTGCTGATCGGCATCGCTGGAACGGGCGCTTTCGTCAAGCTCGCTTCCGAGGTTCGCGAGGGAGAGACTCAGGCATTCGACGAAGCGGTCATCCGCTGGATGGGATCGCACCAGTCTCCGGCTCTCGACGCGACCGTCGTCGAGGTCACGGCGCTCGGAACGGGGACGGTCGTGCTGATGATAGTTGCCGTCGCCGCCCTTTTCCTCACGCTCACACAGCACAAATACTCGGCAATCCTGTTGCTCGTCGCGACGGCAGGCGGCCTCGTGCTGAACGGCGTGCTCAAGCTCGGGTTCAACCGCCCTCGCCCGGATATTTTCGTTCACTCGGTCCAAACTGTCAGCTCATCGTTTCCATCAGGCCACGCCATGAGCTCGGCGATCGTTTACGGGACCGTGGCCTATCTGGCGGCGAGACTCGACCGCCGCAGGTGGGCACGCTGGCTCGTAATGCTCTTCGCGTTCGTGGTGATCGTGCTCATCTCCCTGAGCAGGATTTACCTCGGCGTTCACTATCCGTCTGATGTCGTGGCAGGTGTGATCATCGGCCTCGCCTGGGCCGGCTTCTGCATGGCGACGCTCGAGGCTATTCAGAGGTTCGGGCTGCGCCGGGCTCCCGAGATCCTGCGACACGAGAAGGCTGCTCCGGACGCGAGCGCGCCTTAGCTGCTTCGTTGGCGGCCGCGATCGCGGCGACCATTTCCACGAACACCTGAGTGAGCTCGTCGACCCTGTCCTGCACGAGCATGTCGCTCGCGCGGGAGATCGTCGCGGCACGGTGCGTCACGTCATCGATCGCCAGCCTCACCGTTATCGCTCCGCTCTCGGCGAGCATCCGTGAAATCGCCTCCGACGGGGCAAGATCTCCGGCCAGGCATTGCACGAGAATTGCGCGAATCTCGCGCGGCTCGATTCCGTCCGTCAGGCGAATGATCGCTTCCGCTTCCAGTCCGGCTCGAGTGGTCATGGCGGCGCCGCGTGAAGGAATCCCGCACCCAGATATAGCAGAGAATACCTCGGCACAACATGAGCCATCCCGTCACGGACGGGCCTCGATTCACTCCCAGGAGGAACTGGAATGGCAGCGAAGAAGTCCTCAGGAAGCCGCAAGTACGGACCCGCCGCGCAGAAGCGCGTGGCGAGCGCGATGCGCCGGCGCAAGAAAGGGACGCTCAAGTCGGGCAGCGGGCGGAAGGTTAAGAGCCGGAAGCAGGCGATCGCGATCGGGCTGTCCGAGGCGAGGAAAAAGGGCGCAAAGGTCCATAGGAAGAAGACGGGACGGAAGAGGTCAGCCAGGAAATCGAGATAGCAGCAAAAGGGAGGTTAGATTATTAGCTAACAGTCTACTACACTCCGAACTGCTGATTAACTACGGACTGCGGACCTGCTGCGAACTGCGGATCAACAGCCGAGGTGTGGGTCGCAGAGACTGAATACGCGGCTTTGTCCGCAGTCCATAGCTCGCAATTCGTTCGCAGCACGCAATACAGTCCGAGTCCCCAGTCCTCAGTATTTAGCTAGATAGTTATCTAACTCCCATTGCGATACCTGAGTGCTGTAATCCTCCCACTCCTGTCGCTTCGCCGCCAGAAAGTGCGCCGTGATGTGATCCCCAAGAGCCTCCGTGATCACGTCGTCCTTTTCCAGTTCGTCGCACGCTTCCTCGAGGTTGTGCGGAAGATCGTCGATCCTGAGCCGCCGCTTCTCGCGGTGTGACATCTCCCAGATGTTGCTGTTCACCGGCTCCCGCGCATCGGCCTTCGTCGCGATTCCATCGAGCCCCGCCGCCAGCTGCACCGCCAGCGCCAGATAGGGATTCGCCGCCGGGTCGGGAATCCGTAGCTCGACCCGCGTCCCGGCGCCCCGCCGGTCCGGGATGCGGATCATCGGCGACCGGTTGCGCATCGACCACGCGACATTCACTGGTGCCTCGTAACCGGGCACCAGTCTCTTGTACGAGTTCACCAGTGGATTAGTGATCGCCGTGAATCCGCGCGCGTGCCGCAGCAATCCCCCGATATAGTGGAGCGCGGCCGCCGACAGCTCGAACTCGGCGCTCTTGTCCCAAAACGCGTTCTCTCCATTCTGAAACAGCGACTGGTGCGTGTGCATGCCGCTTCCGTTCTGCCCGCAGATCGGCTTCGGCATGAACGACGCCGTCAGCCCGAACTTCTGCGCCACGTGCTTCACCACGAACCGGAACGTGGTGATGTTGTCCGCTGTCTCCAGCGCGTCGGCGTAGCGGAAATCGATCTCGTGCTGCCCGTGGGCGACCTCGTGGTGCGCCGCTTCCACCTCGAATCCCATCCGCTCCAGCACGTCCACGATCGAGCGGCGCGCATCCTCTCCCAGATCGGCCGGAGCGAGATCGAAGTACGACCCCACATCGTGCGTCACAGTCGAAGGCGCGCCATCCGGCCGCGGCTTGAACATGAAGAACTCCGCCTCCATGCCGGCCTTCATCGTGTAACCGAGTTTCGCCGCCCGCGTGATGACTTTCTTCAATACCCCGCGCGGATCGCCGGCGAAGGGACTACCATCAGGAGTGTTGATGTCGCAGATCAGCCGCGCAACGCGGCTTTGCTCGTCGCCCCAGGGAAAGATCTGGAATGTCCCGAGGTCCGGCACCAGCAGCATGTCCGACTCCTCGATCCTGACGAAACCCTCGATCGAGGACCCGTCGAACATGATGTCACCAGCCAGAGCCTTCTCGAACTGGGACGCCGGGATCTCGACGTTCTTGTTGATTCCAAGAATGTCCGTGAATTGCAGTCTGAGGAACCGAACGTTGTTGCTGGTCGCGAGCGCGAGAATGTCGGCGGCGCTGGCTCCCGAAGTATCGGGAATCCGGGAGCGATGTCGTGACATGGCCGAATTGTATCTCTTCACGGCGATTTTTGCAATTTCGGCACGCTCTTTAGCGTATTCCTTGCATATTTAGGGGAAAATCGGCAAATTGGACCGATATTATTGCGAATAATGCACGTTTTTTCCTCACACCACATCCAGCGCGAGCTCCCATGTCAGTCGAGAACGGTAGTTCCAGGAAAACAGTCCTCAGCGAGATAACGAGCCGGTCGGTGCGCATTCCACCTGGCCTGATCGAGGGACGGATTCCGCAGCCCACTTCCCGATACTTCGGCTGCAACACGCTCGGCGTCCGTCAAATGCGCGACAAGCTGCCGAAGGAGGTCTACCAGAGTCTCGCCGCCTCCATCCGACACGGGAAAAAGCTCGACATCGCGATCGCGCCCGCCATCGCACAGGTGATAAAGGAATGGGCGATCTCGCGCGGCGTGACGCACTTCACCCACTGGTTCCAGCCGCAGACCGGACTCACGGCCGAGAAGCACGATGCCTTCCTCGCCTTCGACGACGACCGGCAGCCGATGGAGAGCTTCACCGGAGAGCAGCTCATTCAGAGCGAGCCCGATGCCTCGAGCTTTCCCTCGGGTGGCCTGCGCGCCACCTGGGAAGCGCGCGGCTACACCGCCTGGAATCCGGCCAGCCCCGTCTTCATCGTCGAAACCACCGGCGCCCGCACGCTTTGCATCCCGTCGGTATTCATCGGCTACAACGGCGAAGCTCTCGACGAGATGACGCCGCTCCTCCGCAGCTCCGATGTGCTCTCCGAAAAATCCATCGAGCTGCTCGAGCTGCTTGGCGACAAGGGCGTCCAGCGCGTTTTCACTACCCTCGGCGCCGAGCAGGAGTATTTCCTGATCGACCGCGCGCACTTCAGTCTCAGACCTGATCTGGTCATGGGCGGGCGCACGCTCATCGGCGCCCCGCCTCCGCGCGGACAACAGCTCGAGGATCACTACTTCGGTGGAATTCCCGAGCGCATTCAGGCCTGCATCTCCGAGGTGGAATTCGAGCTTTACAAGCTCGGCGTTCCGATCACGACCCGGCACAACGAGGTCGCGCCCTGCCAGTTCGAGATGGCGCCCTACTTCGAGGAGACCGACATCTCCGTCGATCACAACATGCTGGTGATGGCGACGCTCCGACGTGTGGCGCTGCGTCACGGGCTGCAGGCGGTTCTCCACGAGAAACCGTTCGCGGGGATCAACGGCTCGGGCAAGCACTGCAACTGGTCGATGTCGATCTCCTCGGATTCGTCCGATCTGAACGGGAAGAATCTCCTCAAGCCAGGAAATACGCCCCACCAGAACGCTCGCTTCCTCATTTTCCTCGCCGCGGTGTTGCGGGCAGTGCACAAGCATTCGGGTCTCCTGCGCGCCGGCATCGCATCCTCGGGCAACGAGCACCGCCTGGGCGCCAACGAAGCGCCGCCGGCGATCATCTCCGTCTTCATGGGAGATATGCTGACGCGCGTGATCGACGAGATCGCCGCCGGCAAGACCTCGGGATCGGCCGAGCAGCAGATGATCAAGCTTGGGGTAGAGAGGCTGCCGGAGATCCAGCGCGACAACACCGACCGCAATCGCACCTCGCCGTTCGCGTTCACCGGGCAAAAGTTCGAGTTCCGCGCGGTGGGATCGTCGGCATCGATCGCATTCCCTGTCGCGTTGCTCAATACCGCCGTGGCCGAATCGATCGCCGAGCTTACGACCAGCCTGAAGGAAACCCTCAAGAAAACGAAATCGATCGACGACGCGGTGCTAAAGGTCGTGCGCGAAGCGTTCAAGGAGAGCACGCCCGTCCGCTTCGAGGGCAACAATTACTCGGACGAGTGGGTCATCGAGGCGAAAAAGCGAGGACTCCTCAACCTGCGGAGAACTCCCGAGGCACTGAAAGAGCTGGTGACGAAGCAGTCGCGCGCGCTTTTCACCAAGCTCGGCGTCCTCACCAAGGAGGAGCTCGAGTCGCGATACCATATTCGCGTCGAGCGCTACGTGAAGGATATGCTCATCGAGCTTCATACGATGCGTGAGATGGTAGACACGATGGTGATTCCCGCGGCCTACGAGTATCTGGCGCAGCTCTCCGAGTCGGCGTCGCACGCCAAGACCGCCGGCATCGCGGTGATTCCGCAGGTGACGACCGCCAATCAGGTCGGCGAGCTGGTCCAGGAGCTACAGGAATTCCGCGAGGACCTGAGCGATGTGATTGCGCGCGCCGAGGCCGGGCACGACGACCCGCCGGCACAGGCGCAGCTACTCACTTCAGAAGGCGCCGAGACGATGGCGGAGGTGCGAAAGGTCGCCGATGCGCTCGAGCTGATCGTTGGCGATGCCTACTGGCCGCTGCCGAAGTATAGAGAGATGCTCTTCCCCGTCTAAAAAGCCTTATCTGCGACATCAGCTCGCGACATCGTCCTCAAGGTGCAGGAATTCCGCACGTTGGATGGACTGCAATCAACGTGATGCCGCGAGCCCCGGGGAAGAGCCTTGGCCCGGCCTCTGCCTATCCGTGGGCGAACCTAGCGACGCTCTAACTCGTGAATGAGCGACTCCATCTCAGCAATCTCCCGTCGTTGTGCCGCGATAATGCTATCGGCGAGCAGACGCACGCGAGGATCAGTGATGCGCGCACGCGAGCTCGTGAGAATGGCGATAGAGTGGTGCGGGATCATCGCCTTCATATAGGTCACATCGCCAACCGTACGCTGGCTGCGCGCGAGGTACAGCGCGACGATGAAAACGATGGCCGCCCCACTGAAGATGGCGATGTTCGCCTTCTTGTTGTGATACATGCCGAGCATAAAGGCCAACATGACGCCGGTCATCATCGCCCCCATGTACAACGCCATGAAGAAACGGGTGTCGGCGAACCACACATGCTCCGCTCGGTACACGAGAGAGTACATCAAGCCGAACATGATCGCTGTCGACGTCAATATCATCGCGGCGAAGCGCGCGTAGGAGCCGCGCATCATGGGCGGCCCCGAATGCTGGGTGCGGACATCCGGCTCGGTGGTGCCCGCAACATCGCTCAGTGACTGCGAGGGGAACTTGGTCACACTACACTCCTCAAATCGCGATGTTGGTGAGACGGTGCGAGAACCGCGCCCGCACGTCTACTGCGTGCGCGCGGCTTCCGCCATCACCCCCGCACCCGAGTCCTGTTGCGGTATGACGTCGGGGAGGGGATGATTTCAACGTTTTAGTGTTGGGCGGCATCCCAGAAACATGAAAGCTCCCAGACAAATTGCGCTCGCTATCATGTTGAGCGTGCCGGCATGCGCGCAAGCGCCGCAGCAGGGCACGAACGGTTCCGGCAGCTCGTCTCAACGAGCCGATCTGTATCGCTGCGAAGGATGCGAGGCAGCTGCCGAGGCAGCTGCGAGTGACCTTGATTGGCGCGTGAAGATCGCGGGTGGTGATGAAGCCGGTCAAAGGCTCGTCCTTTCCGGCAGAGTGCTCAAGCCGGATGGCAATACGCCGGCGCCTGGTGTGATCCTCTACCTCCACCAAACCAACGCGGAAGGCATTTATGCCTCGGTGCCCGGTGCATTTGGCTGGGCGCAGCGTCACGGAAAGCTGCGCGGATGGCTGGTGACGGATTCTCTGGGGCGATACGAGATCACCACCATTCGACCTGCGCCCTATCCCAACCGCGATCTACCCGCCCACGTTCACGTTTTCGTGAAAGAGCCCGATCGCCGCCCGTACTACCTGGACGATTTCGTCTTCGAAGGCGATCCCTCCATCACGCAGAAATACAGATCGGATCAGGAGCTGCGCGGAGGGTCGGGAATCATTCGCCTTGCACGCGCCGCCGATGGCAGCTGGTCAGGCCATCGGGATATCGTCCTGGAGCGGTGAGATGAGAGTATTTCTCCCGACGATGATCGCCCTGCTGTTCGTCTCGTTCGGATGCGATGATCAGCGCCCTGACATCCAGGCGGCAACGCCGACTCAGGCGGCAACGCCGACTCAGCCGGCTGTGACGATTGAACCAACGTGCAACGGTACCGGGTCGGTCTCGCTCGTCGACACCTCTGCATCAGTGATCCAATGGAAGGGCACGAAGTTCAGGGGTCGCGGAAAGCACGAGGGTATCATCAGGCTTCTGGGTGGAGGAATTGAGTTCTGCGATGGAGCGCCTGTCGGGGGCACGTTCACGATCGACATGCGTTCAATTCAGATCACCGATATCCCTGAGCACGAGACTGTCCCGCGCACCCGCCTCCGCAATCACCTGATCGGAAAGGATTTCTTCGCTGTGGACAGATTCCCCACGTCGACATTTCAGATCGTCGGAATCGACGCAATGAATGGAGATTCTGCAAGAATCTCGGGCGATCTGACGATGAGGGGACGGACCCAGCGCATTGCGTTCAGTGCAGCAACGTCGAGATCGGGCAGAACCGTCCGAGCGACGGCGCGATTCAGCATCAACCGCCAGTTGTGGGGTGTAGCTTATCGCGGCTCTACGCTCACCAACGATCTCGTTGATGATGATATCTACCTTGGGCTGAATCTCGTCGCTGGTCAGTGAGGCCGCAGTGTCGCTCGCATTGGTGTGTATTGCAACGCTGACCAGACTTTTCATACAACGCCCGGTCAGCCTCGGGGCTCTCGCGATTCCAGGCGCCCGAGCGTGCTTTCGATGAGCCTGGTCAGCTGACCCGCGGCACCGGTGACCGCGTCCGGCACGGTGGCCGCATGATGGGTCACCGCCGCCGGCCGACGGCCTTCGAGGCGGGCCTCCATCATGCACCGCTTGTCGCGGCCGCCCTTGTCACCGTTTTCATCGCTGAGGTGAACTTCCACACGGGTGATGCGGTCGCTGAATCGGCTCAGGGCGCTTTCCACGACCTGCCTCACCGTGGTCTCGAGTGACTCCGAGCCCGGGATGCTGCTGTCGGTGTTAACCTGGATCTGCATTGGGTGCTCCTCGTTCGACCGTGTATTCAGGAATCGCTGCCAATCCGGTCAGCGGGTAGACCGCCGAGGATCGGATCACGAGTCCGCAACCTTGGCATAATGATTATGCGGACTACATATCCTGGGGAGAATGTCCAACGCTTGCAATCACGTGCAGTGATTGCCCGCATCTCCAGAAAAACAGTGGAGCAGGATATCCTTGCAATTGAGCGCCGGAGAGCGATAGGTGGCAAGCTTCCCCGAGCAGCGGCGATTCCTTCGGGAAGCTCTACGCACTGCATTCGGCCTCTCTCCCTTGTAACTTGAGCGATGTGACCTCGCTCTCCCCAACGACACAACCAACTCCCGGGAAGTGCCCTTCGTGTGGCGCGCCCGCGGACGGACGTTTTTGCGCCAGTTGCGGCTCTCCACTGTCTGGCGCGGCGTGCGCATCATGTGCGGCTCCGCTATCTCCGGGAGCGAAATTCTGCCACCGGTGCGGCGCCCCGGCGACAGCCGGTGCCGTCGCGCGCCCGGCCGCGACCAATCCGTTGCCGTGGATCGTCGCCGCGCTGGCGTTTCTGGCGCTGTTCGCGATGGCCGCCGGTCGCGGGTTCAGCGCCCGCCCGGGAAGCACGCTCGACGGCTCTCAGAATGCCCTGCCCCAGGCCGGGCTCGACGATCGCGGCTTCGCTCCGCAGGGAATGCGTGGTCCGGACATCTCCAACCTGTCCCCGGAAGAGCGCGCCGACCGCCTCTATAACCGCGTCATGCTCCTTGCCAGTCAGGGAAAAGTCGACAGCGTCCAGTTTTTTGCCCCGATGGCGATCACGGCCTATCAGATGCTCTCTCCCCTCAACATCGATCAGCGCTACGACATGGGCCGCGTCGGCGAAGTGGCGGGAGCGCTGCCTCTGGCGCAGGCGCAGGCCGACAGCATCCTGAGCGAGAATCCCAGCCACCTTCTCGGAATCATCCTCCAGCTTCGCCTCGCGACGCTGGCACGCGACACCACGCGACTCAGGTCTTTCGAGCGGCGGCTGCTGGCGGTCGAGAAAGCGGAGCTCGCGAAGAAGCGGGACGAGTACACGCGGCACCAGGACGACATCACCAGCTCGCTCGTCCAGGCGCGCACCAACCTCGGAGTGAAGCAGTGAGTGAAGTAGTAACGGCGGGAAACACGATTCATCTTGCACACAGTCCGGACTCCGACGACGCGTTCATGTTCTACGCGCTGGCGGACGGCAGGATCGACACCCAGGGTGTGAGCTACGTGCACGAGCTCCAGGACATCGAGACCCTGAACGGCCGCGCGATGCGGGGCGAGCTCGACGTCACGGCGGTTTCAATTCACGCCTACGCCTACCTGTCCGATACCTACGCCCTGCTGCCGCACGGTGCCTCGATGGGCGACGGCTACGGACCCAAGCTGGTGTCACTGAAGCCGATGACACGGCTGTCGGTCGCCGGCAAGCGCATCGCGGTTCCGGGGCTCATGACCAGCGCTTACCTCGCCCTGAGATTGTTCGAGCCCGATTTCATTCCCGTGGTCGTCCCCTTCGATAAGATTGAGGCCGCCGTCATTCACGACGAGGCCGATGCCGGGCTCCTCATTCACGAGAGCCAGCTCACCTACGAAGCCGAAGGCTTTCACCTCATCGCCGACATGGGCGCCTGGTGGCTCGAGAAAACCGGCCTGCCGCTCCCGCTGGGAGGCAATGTCATCCGGAAGGACATGCCGCGCGAGCTGCAGAAAAAGGTGTCACGCCATCTGCGCGCGAGCATCGCCTACGGCCTCGACCACCGCCAGAAGGCTCTCGACCACGCGATGCGCTTTGCCCGCGGCCTGGACCGCAGCAAGGCCGACACCTTCGTCGGGATGTACGTGAACGAGTGGACGCTCGACTACGGGGAGCGCGGCCGCGCCGCGATCCGCCTCTTCCTGGATGAAGGCGTAAAGGCCGGAGTCATCACCCGCCCCGTCACGGTGGAGTTCGTTGACGACTGAGCTGGTCGCCGAGCTCCGGCGCCGCGCGGCTCGCTTCGCGGCAGTCGCTACCGTACAGCAGGCGATTTCAGCCACCATCTCGCTCGACGAAGCATACCGCGAGATCTACAAGGCCGTCGCATCCGTCGTCGATGCGCCGTGCTTCGCTCTCATGATCGCCGATCCGGTGACCGAGAGCTTCCACGCCTACTGCGTCGTCGTGGACAACGAGGAGCGGGATACCGACAGCCTGCTCGACTTCCCGATGGGGACCGAGACCATCAGCCGCGTTTTCGAGAGCGGAGTCCCCAGCATCTCGTCGGAGCCCGAACGCTGGTGGACCGGAACGATCTATCAGGTCGCGGCTAAGCGCGAAGTGCAGAGCGAGATCACGGCCCCTCTCGTCTATCACGACCGCACTCTGGGAGTGATGCAGATCCTGTCCTACAGGCGGAACGCCTACGACTCGCACGACATGGAGCTGATCATGCTCATCGCGCGGCAGGCCGCCGTCGCGATCGAAAACGCGCGCCTGTTCGCGTCACAGCGCCAGGAGCAGAAACAGACGGAAGCAGCTGAAGAGATCGCTCGCCTCGCGCTCAGAAGAGTCACCGTCGTCGAAGCTTCACGCGCCATCCTCACCATTCTCGAGGATGTCGTCCCGTCGACCGGCAAGGCGATCGGAGTCATCAGCGAAGACGATCGGTCGCTGGCATGTGTTGCTGCGTCGGGCACCTGCGCCGCGATGGAAGGACTTGTGGCGCCGGTGGAGCTCACCGCCGTGAGAGCGTCGTGGGCCCGCGCCAAGCCGACTTTCATCAGTGATCTGAGCGAGCTGGCAAGCGATCCGTCACGAGTTCCGCCTGAGCCGGCCATCAGTATTCCTCTCATCGCGAGCGACCGCCGGATCGGTGTGCTCGTCGTCACCACCGACGATACCCATCCACAGACGGGACCACGCATTGACGCCCTGCTCCGGCTCGCCCCCGCCGTTGCCCTCGCCGTCGACGTCCTGTTGCTGGGCGAGCACGAGCAGCGCACCCGCGCCAGAGAGCGCACCCTTGCCGCCGCCCTCGCGACAATGGATCAGCCGGTGCTGATTCTTGGCGTCGACGCGCGCGTGGAATACGCGAATGCCGCCGCGATCCGCGAATACGGGTACGATGCTGGCGAGATCGCGGGACTCTCGGTCGACGATTTTGTCGTCGCATCGGCGCAGCTCTCCCGCCGCGAGACGATACCGGAGATTCCGCAGGACAAGGCGCTCTGGATCGGAGAGCACGTCCACCGCCGCAAGGATGGCAGTGAATTCCCGGCCGCGGTCACCCTCAGCCACATTCGCGACGGAAACGACAGCATCGCAGGGCTAGTGATCGGCGTCCGCAATCTCACCGAAGAGCGGAAGATCGCCGAGCACATGAGCCGCACCGAAAAGCTGGCCGCGATCGGTGAGCTGATGGCGGGCGTCGCCCACGAGCTCAATAATCCGCTCACCGGCATCTCGACCTTCGCGCAGCTGCTGCTCGAGGACGAGCTGGAGGGTGAGCAACTGGAGTCGGTGAATCTCATCAAGCGCGAAGCGGACCGGGCGATCGGCGTCATTCGTGATCTGCTCCTCTTCGCGCGAAAGACCGACGGCCGCGACGTTCCTGTCCAGATCAACACCATCGTCCAGCATACTGTGCGGCTGCGCGCGCTGGCGTCTCGGTCAGGAGGTATCGAGGTGCACATGCAGCTCGACCCGTCGGATCCCCAGGTTCGGGGCGACGAGCAGAAGCTGCAGCAGGTGTTGCTCAATCTGCTGGTGAACGCGGAGTCGGCGATGAAAACCTCGCTCGTCCGCCATCTCTCAGTAGTTACCCGCAGTCGCCGCGAAGTGGTGACAATCGTCATATCCGATACGGGACATGGAATGCCCGACCTCGTACGCCAGCGGGTGTTCGAGCCCTTCTTCACCACCAAACCGCCCGGCGAGGGCACCGGCCTCGGTCTCAGCGTGAGCTACGGCATCATTCAGGCGCACCGCGGTTCCATTGCCGTCGAGAGCACGCCGGACATCGGTACCTCGTTCACCATCACTCTTCCCCAGCATCGTGGAGGCGAAACGTGACCCGTATTCTGATTGTCGACGATGAAGAAACGATCCGCCTCGCCCTGAGAAAGTTTCTGCGGTCGAGGGGTTACGAGGTCGAGATCGCCGGGTCGGGCGACCAGGCGCTCCAGATACTCGAGAGGGAAGACTTTTCCCTGATGCTCTGCGACGTGCGGATGCCTGGCATGACCGGAGTTCAGATTGTGCCTCTGGCGATGGAAAAGGATCCGAACCTCGGCATCATCATGCTCACCGCCGTCAATGACGCCGCCACCGCCACCGAAGTTCTCTCGCACGGCGCCAGCGACTATCTGATGAAGCCGGTGGAGCTCGCCGATCTGCAGCAGGCGGTGGACCGCGCGCTGACAAAGCGGACCAATCTCATGGAGCGGCGGCGGGTCGATAAGCTCATTCGCGAAGAAGTCACGCTCCGAACGGCCGAGCTCGAGCGCGAGAAAGAATCGCTGCGCCTGATGTCGGTGAGCATCGCCGAGACGCTCATCAACGCGATGGAGGCGAAGGATCTCTACCTGCGCGGGCATTCCCAGCGCGTCGCGGAGCTCTGCGTCGAGCTGGGTCAGGAGCTCGCGCTCGAAGATCCGGTCATCGAGGATCTCCGTCTTGCCGGTCGTCTCCACGACGTCGGCAAAATCGGGATCCGCGAGGAGATCCTGAACAAGCCGGGCCGTCTCACCTCCGAGGAATTCGAGCACGTCAAGCTCCACGTCAGGATCGGACTCGACATCCTGGCACCACTCGTTCACATCAAGAATCCGCTCTCGTTCATCGAGCACCATCATGAGCACTGGAACGGCGCCGGATATCCGCACGGGCTGTCCGGCGAGGCGATCGTGCTGGGAGGACGCATACTCTGCGCTGCCGACACCTTCGATGCTCTGACCTCGAAGCGCGCATATCGGGAGCCGCTCTCACCGCTCGCGACTCTCGATCACCTGAAAGTCGACGTCGGAACGCATTTCGATCCCCGCGTCTACAACGCGCTCGTGCGCGTCATCAGCAGACGCCTGGAGAAGGAACACCCGGCGGCTGGCTAATCCGGGGCGCGGCTTGACGTCGCAGTCTCGTTGTTGTATTCCGTGTCCAGTTGTCCGGGGCCGGACAGGCCCGAGCACACGAGGCACGCGACGTGCAGCGGGCGAAATCTGAGAAATGCGCGCTTTTCGGTTGAGCGTGTGCCGAATACACTATGGGAGGACCCATGCCGAGCGGGGAATCAGGAGAGCCACTGCGGTTAGCGGATGACGATGACGCCGACGATATCGGCGGATTCACTCGCGGCAAGCGCTCCTATGACGATGATGAAGACGAGGACGGTGGCTGGGCGATCAACGAAGACCACAGCGATCGTCTCTGGGACAGCGCCGAGGACGCGGATGACGACGAGGAGCCGGATTCCGATGCTCCGGTCGTAGCCGAAACCGACGACGCCGACGATGAAGAGGAAGAAGAGGATCTCTTCGGCGGCGGAGCGCCGAGGGGCAGAAGGGGCCGCCCCAAGGGCTCGGGCAAGAAGCAGGAATCCACGCTGACCGGGGGTGGGACGAGTGTGTTCAGCTCGGGCACCGGCTCCGGGGCAGGCGCGAATGCGCGGGATCTCACCTCCGGCTCCGCTGGCAGCGGAAGCGCACCTGGGAGCGGATCTGGCCCGGCAGGCCGCCCGGGACCGTCAGCCGGTAGCGCCTCCGGCTCGTTCGGACGGAGCACCAGCGGCACCTCCACGACGCCACCGGCTGGTGGCGCAAGTCGTTCTACCGCCGCGAGTTCCGGTGCTGGATCCCGCCCTGGGTCCTCGACCTCTTTCGGATCTTCCAGCTCGGCCGGGTCAGCGCGCAAAGCCAGTGGAACGAAGCCATCTGCGTCAAAGAGCGGCGGCCGCGGTGCGAAGAAATCCGCCGGACGGAAAGCCGCGGGCGCCCGAAAGCCGTCGGGTGCGGGAAAGAAGAAGAAGAAGACGGCCGGTCGCGGGACGAAGAGCGCCGGCCGGAAAACGCCCGCCAAATCCGTCCGCGGTAAAGCCGGAGGCCGGAGTGCGGCAAAGCGCTCATCGGCACCCCGCGGAAAAAGCGGGTCGGGAAAGAAGAAGGGCGGAGCGAAATCATCGTCGCGGGGCCGGAAGCGGTAGCAGGATTGCGTTTGCCCCGTGCGCGCCACTCAAAGCGCGGTTACTCTCTAGTAACCGCGCTTTTGCCTTGACCCAGTGAGAAAATTGTGATGGACGAGAACGACGAACGCGAAGGACCCTGGCGCCGCATCATCCTGGCTGGCACCGCCATCCTGGGAACGGCCGCGGCCTACAACGCGTTTGCGCGGAAAGGCGTCGACCAGCTGGAGAATCTCATTGGCGGCGAGGATGGCGGATTCGACTGGCGCGATCGGAGAATCGCTTTCACGAAGCGCGGAGAAGGACCGCCACTGCTACTCATCCACGGCATCCACCCCTCGGCATGGTCGCACGAGTGGCGCAACAATGTCGATGCACTATCGCGCACCAACACTGTGTACACGCTGGACCTGCTCGGATTCGGCCGGTCCGATCGTCCCGCGATCCGCTACTCGGCGCGGCTATACATATCGCTCATATCCGATTTCGTGAGCCGGGTGATCGACGCGCCGACGGTCCTCGTCGCGTCGTCCCTGTCGGGAGCGTACGCGATAGTGCTCGCGGCCCGTGACCCGCACCGGTTTCCGGCGGTGGCGCTCATCGCCCCGTCGGGTCTGGTTCGTCTCAACGAGCCCGCCAGCTTTGGTGGAGAGGCGAGCAGGCTGGCAGTAGACACGCCGATCGCGGGCACGGCGGTGTTCAACGCGCTCGTGTCCCGGCCTAACCTGCGGCGCTCCCTGAGGAACGCGTACCTGGACGACTCGCTGGTGACTCGCGAGCTGGTGGAGGTCCACTACACGACTTCGCATCAGCGTGGAGCACGTCACGCCCCGGCCGCGCTGATGTCGGGCCACCTGAACATGGATGTGAGAAACGCATTGAGACGACTCAGTCAGCCCGCGCTGCTCGTCTGGGGAGAGCACGGATCCAGCGCGCCGGTGGAGGAGTTTCGCGGATTCCGCGAGCTGAAACGCGACTTTGAAATCTCGGTTCTCTCTCCCGCGGGCGATCTCCCGCACGACGAGCGTGCCGAGGACTTTAACGTTATTCTATCCACATGGCTGAATCGCCTGTCGCTCTCCTCCGCGCCCACGCTCGTCACGCACCCTGGAACGCCCGCGGCCTTGCCGCACACGCAACTGCACTCGTAGACGCGGCAGGAGTCCGGCCGACCAACGCCTCAGCCCGTGCCGCGCCAAGTGCGCGGG
The DNA here is from genome assembly GCA_041747535.1 of Gemmatimonadaceae bacterium. Taxonomy (GTDB): domain Bacteria; phylum Gemmatimonadota; class Gemmatimonadetes; order Gemmatimonadales; family Gemmatimonadaceae; genus UBA4720. The sequence continues at coordinate 181 of JBGTEZ010000248.1, read as the reverse complement.
CGATTCGTTTTTACGTCGCGAGTGGATTGCTCGACCGCCCGGAGGGAACGGGCACCGGCGCCACGTACGGCTACCGCCACCTCCTTCAGCTGCTCTCGATCAAGATCCGGCAGCGCGAGGGTCAGAGTCTCGAAACCATCAAGTCGGAGCTGAAAGAAGTAACCGGTGATGCGCTCGAGAA
>JBGTEZ010000247.1:0-4305 GCA_041747535.1 Gemmatimonadaceae bacterium | reverse complement strand
GTGTCGTCGGCCCGCTTCGCCCGGTGCCGGGTGCCGAGACGCCGGCCCCGGCCCAGCCCGCGGCGGTGTACGAGTTTCAGCCCAAGGACCGTACCGACGTGGCCTGAGAAACGAGCATGTGCGGAGTGAATGGGGTGTGGTCGCTGCGCACCTCATGGACTACATTTGGTGCTCCGCAAGTACGACCACCCACAGGACGCTGAATGGCGACGTATAAGCTCGCAAAAGTCCCCACCAAAGGGGACAAGATCACTTTCGAAAATGGCAGCCTGAAGGTTCCCGATAATCCCATCGTTCCCTTCGTCGAGGGGGACGGGACGGGACCCGACATCTGGCGCGCGTCGGTGCGTGTGTTCGACGCCGCGGTCGAGCGCGCATACCAGGGGAAGCGTCGCATTTCCTGGATGGAAGTTTTCGCCGGCGAGAAATCCTTCAGCAGATTCAAGGACTGGCTGCCGCAGGAATCCGTCGACGCGATGCAGGAGTTTCGCGTCTCGATCAAGGGACCACTCTCAACTCCCGTCGGCGGGGGCATTCGGTCTCTCAACGTCACCTTGCGGCAGGTGCTCGACCTCTACGCCTGCATCCGCCCGGTCCGTTACTTCGAGGGTGTCGGTGCGCCGGTGAAGGAGCCGGAGAAAGTGAATGTCGTGATTTTTCGCGAGAATACCGAGGACGTCTACGCCGGAATCGAGTGGAAGGCGGGATCGGCGGAAGCAGAGAAGCTCGCTGCGTACCTGCGCCGTGAATTCGGCAGCGAGATCCGCGAGAAATCGGCGCTCGGCATCAAGCCGATGTCCGAATTCGGATCGAAGCGTCTCGTCGCCATGGCGATCCGTTATGCGATCGCGAAATGCCGCGAGTCAGTGACGCTGGTGCACAAGGGCAACATCATGAAGTTCACCGAAGGCGCGTTTCGCGACTGGGGCTACGAGGTCGCGCGCGATCAGTTCGGCGACGACACCTGCACCGAGGCGGAGCTTGCCAAGGGCGGGTCGACCGCGCGCGCCGATGCCGTCGTCGTTCGGGACCGCATCGCCGACTCGATGTTCCAGCAGCTGTTGCTGCGCCCGTCCGAGTACTCGGTGATCGCGACGCCCAATCTGAACGGCGACTACCTGTCCGATGCGGCGGCCGCGCAGGTGGGCGGGCTCGGCATCGCGCCGGGAGGCAACGTCGGTGACGGCGTGGCTGTTTTCGAGGCTACACACGGTACCGCGCCCAAGTACGCGAACCTCGACAAGATCAACCCCGGCAGCGTGATCCTTTCCGGCGTCATGATGCTCGAGTACATGGGCTGGAACGAAGCCGCCGATCTGATCGTGAAGGGAATGGAGCACGCGATCAAGGCCAGGCGCGTGACGTATGACCTCGCCCGCCAGATGCCGGGGGCAACCGAAGTGTCGACCTCCGCGTTCGGGGACCAGGTCATCGCCGGGATGAAGAGCTAGCTCGTGCTCAGCGTCATCATCAATGCCGTAAATCCGGCGGAGGTCGGGACGGCTCTCCTCGTCATTGCGCTGCCGGAGAATCCGACGCTCGCCGGAATCGCCGCGCTCGACACCGCGTCTCAGGGCGCGCTGACACGCACGATCGAGATGAAGGATTTTCGCGGCACCCGGGACGAGACTCTGCATCTCACGGGCTTCGCGAAAGGACCTCGCCGCCTGCTGCTCGTCGGGATGGGCACCGTCACCGAGCGCAGGGCGTCCTTCAAGCGCGCGGCGACGCTCGCGGCTCGGAACGCCAGCCGCCTCGGCGTCGGCGAGATGGTGTGGTACTCCGGACAAATTTCTCCCGAAGAAACGGAGGCGATCACCGTCGGACTGATGGCCGGCGCCTGGGAATACGCCGATCTCAAGTCCCAGCCGCCGGAATCGGAGCGAAAGAAGCCGCTCGAGCAGGCGACGATTCTCACCAGCAACACCGACGACAGCCGCCGCGGCCTCGCCACCGGCAAGGCCATCGGCGATGGCCACAGCCTCGCGCGCAAGCTTGCCATGATGCCGGGGAACCTCTGCACCCCGGAGTTTCTGGCGCAGACCGCGGCAGACATCGCGCGGCGACACGGCATGGGAATCACGGTGCTCGGCCGGCGCGAGATGGAAGCCGAAAAAATGGGATCGTTTCTGGCGGTGGCCCAGGGAACGCCGCAGGATCCAAAGCTGATCGTCCTCGAGTACAAGGGCGGCAAGCCGGCGAGCAAGCCAGTGATCCTCGTCGGGAAAGGGCTCTGCTTCGACAGCGGCGGAATTTCCATCAAGCCCGCGCAGAGCATGGAGTACATGAAGTTCGACATGTGCGGCGCCGCCGGAGTGCTCGGGGCGTTCGAGGCTTTCGGCCAGATGAAGCCCGAGGTCAATGTCGTGGGCGTGATCGGGGCGACGACCAACATGCCGTCGGGAACGGCGATGAATCCCGGCGACGTCGTCAAGAGTCACCTGGGGAAAACGATCGAGGTCATCAACACCGATGCCGAAGGGCGCCTCGTGCTGGCGGACCTGCTCTCGTACGTGCGCCGCTACGACCCGGATGTGGTCATCGATGCCGCGACGCTCACCGGCGCCTGCGTGATCGCGCTCGGACACAGCGCCAGCGGAATTTTCTCCAACGACGAAGCGCTGATCGCGGAAGTGCTCGCAGCCGGGAAGCGGGCCGGCGAACCGGCCTGGCCGCTCCCGATGTGGGACGAATACAAGGATCTCATCAAGTCCGATGTCGCCGACGTGAAGAACTCGGGCGGACGGCCGGCGGGCGCCGTCACGGCCGCGCTCTTCCTCCGGGAATTCGTGGACGGATTCCCGTGGCTGCACCTCGACATTGCGGGGACAGCCTACTCGGAAACGGACCTTGTCACGATTCCAAAGGGGCCGACGGGAGTTCCGACCGGTACCTTCATCGAGTTCGTGCGCGGGAGAGTGCGCTGAGCAGCCGCGAACGTCTCCGGTCGAGCCCGGCCCGCCTCGGCTTGTTAGCCGGGGCGCTTTTGTTCGTGGCTTCGTCGCGCGCGCCGGGACAGATCGTCCCCACCGACGTCAGCACGACGCCGCTCCCGGTCAAGGCACAGACTGACACGAACCGCCAAGACACCACGCGCGTCAAGGCGGATTCGATTCAGCCGCCGGTCGGGCGATTCGCGGATCCGCTTCTCTACGAAATCGGCCCACAGTATCAGTGGAACCGGCGTGAGCTGTTTGCCACTGGCGCGCTCACCGTTTCGGATCTTCTCGACAGAATCCCGGGGCTGACGACGTATCGCTCGGGCTGGCTCGCCACTCCACAAGCGGCGGCGTTCAATGGGGACTTTCAGCGCGTCCGGTTTTTCTATGACGGGATCGAGCTCGACGATCTCGATCCGGCCAACGGCGGTATCCTCGATCTTTCGACGGTGCAGCTGTGGACTCTCGAGCACGTCAGCGTCGAGCGGTCGGCCAGCGAGGTCCGGGTATTTCTGCGCAGCTGGCGAGCCGAGAACACCACACCGTACACGCGGGTGGACGTCGCGACCGGAAATGAGGAAACGAATCTCTACCGCGGCTTTTATGGAAAACGGTTCGACCGCGGCGGGATTCTTCAGCTCGCCGGCCAGCAATTCGGCGTCACGAGCTCCCGGTTCGCGGGAAGCGGAGATGCGCTTTCGATCCTCGCTCGCGCCGGAGTCGCGCGCAAAGGCTGGAGCCTCGATGCATTCGTCAATCGCAATCATGCCACGCGGGGGATCCAGCGGCCCATCGCTGGAACAGGCAGAGCGGATATCCCGGCGCTCGATGCGACGCACACGACCGCGTATTTTCGCGCCGCGATCGGAGGGCAGGGCGGGCCCTGGGCGCAAATCACGGCGGCGTCACTGCGATTCAAGGGCGACGAGTCCGTCACCACCGTCGGCGACGACGGTGTTTCGGTGACCGACACCGTTTCGCTGACGGTATCGGAGGCGCAGTACGATCTGAGCGCGGGCTATACGCGAGGACCCCTCCGTCTCGAGCTGAGAGACAAGCTGAGAAGTCTCGGCGGCACTACCTATAACTCTCCTTCCGCGCGCGTCGACATCGGCACTCGCTGGGCGCTAGTGAGCGGCTATGTGGAGAGCGACGGATTCCGGCGCTCGACCAATGCCGATGTCGGCATCCGGTTTCAGCCGCTGCCATTCCTCGCATTGTCGGGATCCGCCGCCCAGACCACGGCCCGATCAGACAACACGTCCTTCCCCAGCAGCCGTTCGGCGAGGGGAGAAGTCGGAATCAAGGTGTTCGGCCCGTGGGTCTCGGTGGGGGCGATGACATTGGACAATGCCTACGTTCCCGC
>JBGTEZ010000246.1:0-7139 GCA_041747535.1 Gemmatimonadaceae bacterium | reverse complement strand
CCGCCCGAGAAAAAACGGATTACCGGAGAGCGGCCCGCCTGACTCCGACGAGCTGACTCAGCGCGGATCGCAACGAGGGACTTCCCTCGCTGCGCGGCACCACTGCCACAGCTTCTCGGCAGACGCCGTTTCCCAGCCATCGGGAATCGGAGTCAGGCGCCGCTTTTCTCCTGTCCGGCTCTCGAAGCAAAGCCACCCATTTTCGAAGCCGGCCTTCAATACGCTTCTTGGTCCCGAGTCGCTGAGACGGCGCTCGGTACTTCCCGATCTTGCGGCGCCCCCGCCCACCGACGAGACAAACTTCGCATCGCCTGTTTCGCCTCTCCGCTCGGTCGATGAGGGGCTGACCAGCCACACTTCCCACGAAATTCCGTCCGGATCATCGAAAACCTTGTACGGCAACAGCTACCCTCCAGGTGCATCGACTCGTTGAAAGCGGTTGCACTTCTGCAGAGTAGGTGCCACAGATGGCAGAACATTTGAACACATTATGACAAATACCCTCGCGCAACTTTCGCATTTCCCCTAAGTCACGGGATAGAATCTTGCTGAGCTTCCATTTGCATTCACAAAGCGGGTAGGCAGTCCATGCCGGTCACATTTGAGTTCCGGGACGGTGTCGTCGTTCTCGAGATGCGCGGAAAATACGAGCCGGAGGACATCAAGGATGCACTGCTCACGGCGTTGCGAGATTCGCGTTCGTCCGCCGCAGCGGGGCTGCTGTTCGACATGAGCGAGTCTGTCTCGATCAAAGACAGGACGGCAGCGGACGTCACGGCAATGGGATACTTCCTCGCCGGCGAGAGCCACCGCTTCGACCGCCGTGCCGCTCTGGTCGCCGAACGGGACTTCACCTTCGGAATGATGCGACTTGGCCAAACCGTGCTCGAGGGGCTCGGCGTCGCAGCCGCGGTCTTCCGCAGTGCCGCCGAAGCTGACTTGTGGATTCGTCGGAGGCCGCCTCCGCCCCCGACACCGGACTCTGTAGATCAGCCTGTCGCCGACAGCCGCTGATTGATTTCGGGACACCGACCCCTGATGGAACAGAGGGGATCCAGGTTCTGGATCCCCTCTCCCTGCCTGGAGCGCCGCGCGCGGAGAGCTACTTGACCAACTCCGCCGTGGCAACCGCCCCATTCATCTGGGGAAGAATCGCCGATGACTTGGCAACGACGCGGGTCTTCTTGTCCACCCACAGCGTCACCGTCTCGCCGGTGCCTTCAGCCGGCTTCAACTCGACCTTCCACGCATCGAACGTCCCCGCGGGAACGGTCACCGATTCAGAGCCGATTACCCGGAGCTGACGCGGCTTAACCTGCTGTGTCATGATGTCGAAGTTGCGGTACGTCGCCGTGTAACCCGCGGCGAGCGGCAGCGCGGCAATGACATCATTCGCTCCGGCGCCATCGGCGAACAGCACACCGCCGAGATCGGCGGTGATCGGCCGGTCCTGCCCGTTCATCGTCATCTTGCCAGTCGCCTTGTTGCCGGCGTAGCTGACTTCGATCACGGCCGGACCCTGTTTGATAGAGCGCTTCTGCACCTGCAGCGTTCCCTTCTGAAGCGTGACTTCATCCGACATCGTGCCCTGCGGCATCACCGCGATCTCGGTCACTACCCACGCGCCATTCTCCTCCTTCACCGTGCGCGTAATGTCTATCGGCATCGACTGGCCACCCATCTCGATCTTCGCCTTGTAGCTGGCGGTCCCCGCGCGCAGACCAACCGCCGGCTTCGGCGCATCAGACGCAACTTCGACCCTGGCGGCGAGGGCGACCGTCTTGGGGTCTACCATGATCTCCTTCAGTCGGGTCGCGATCGCCGGCGACACCGACTCCTGATACCTCCCCTTCAGATGCTTCGCGAGAAACTTCTCGGCGGCCGTGAACATCGCGAGGTTGTTGATCGGACGTGCGAAGCCATGACCCTCGTCGGGTGCGAGCATGTACTCGACCGGGAACCCGCGGTCGCGCAGCGCGATCACGATCTGTTCGCTCTCGGCCTTGTTGACGCGCGGATCGTTGGCGCCCTGAATCACGAGCAGCGGTGCCTTGATTTTCGCGGCGGAGTTGAGCGGTGACTGCCGAACGAGCTGGGCGTTGCCCGCGGTCGTGTTCGGATTTCCCATCCGCTCGTGGAAGATTATGCGTCCGGCTTCCCAGTATGGAGGAATGGATTTCAGCAGCGTCAACAGATTCGATGGGCCGACGATCGACACGCCCGCGGCATAGAGATCCGGCGTGAAGGCGAGTCCGGCGAGCGTTGCGTATCCGCCGTACGATCCACCCATGATTCCAACGCGCTTCGGATCGGCGATGCCCTGAGCGATCAGGTACTGCACGCCGTCGGTGAGATCGGATTGCATTTTCTGACCCCACTCGTTGTTGCCGGCGTTGAGGAATTTCTTGCCGTAGCCCGTGGAGCTTCTGAAGTTCGGCTGCAGCACCGCGTAGCCGCGGTTGGCCAGGAACTGCGGGATCGGGCTGTAGCCCCACGAATCGCGGCCCCACGGACCACCGTGGACGTAGACGACAACCGGAAGATTCTTCGCATCGACGCCAACGGGCAGCGTGAGAAACGCGGGAATCGTCATTCCGTCGGCGGCCTTGTAGCTGATCGCCTTCATCGGAGCGAGCGCTTCGCGTGGCAGCTTCTCGAACACACGGTACTGGAACGTCAGCTTCTTGTTCCTGCGGTCGAACAGATAACGCTCGCCCGGCTCGGTATCACTGTCGACGACGATCATGATGAGGTTCTCATCGCGGGTCGATGAAGCGATAGTGATGTCCTTGCCCGGGAACTTGCCCGTCAGATAGTTGTAATCCGACTCCCACTGCTTGTCCTTGAAATGGTACCGCGCACGCTCGTCCTCGTACTGCGTCGCGATCAGCTCGTCGGTGACGTCGGAGAACAGCGCGTTGCCGAAATCGACGCGGTTCATCGGATCGGACTCGACCGCTTCCTCGGTCTTCGTGACCGGGTCGAACAGCACCAGGCGCGTCAGATCGGTGTCGCCCTTGTTGGTCACCATGTAGACGCGCTTGCCATCCTTGCTGTACCGGACCGGGCTGCAGCTCTCGAACACGTTGCAGCTGTAAACCGGTGTGAACGCCTTTTCGTCGACGCGCAGAATCTCGGTGTCGCCCTTGTCGGTGGTGCGGACGGCGAGGCGCAGGTTCCCCTTGTTGTCGAATACCCATCCGGCGATGCGCTCGGTGTTCTGCCGCATGAGAGTGCGCTCACCAGTCGAGATGCGGACGCGGTAGAGATCGTGCCACGACTTGTCGCGGTCGTTGATGCCGACGTAGATGATGTCGGGCTCGTTGTTCGGCACCGCGTAGATGACGGCGCGCACACCCTTGGCGGCGGTGAGATTCCGCGCGGTTGGAACTTCCTGTCCGGCAGCGGGGCGGGCGGCGGGATCGACGGCGTAGACGTTGTAGTTCTCGTCGCCAAGGAGGTCCTGGGCGAACAGGATGTACTTGCCGTCCTTGCTCCAGAAATAGTTGGTGACCGGGCGCTTGACGTCATTGGTTATGAGACGCGCCGCGGTCCACGGCTCGTCAACTCCCTTCACCCAGATGTTGCGCGATTCCTTGTACGGCTTGAGGAACGTGATGTAGCGGCCATCGGGGGAGATCTGCGCGCCGGAGATCTCGGGGTTGCCGAAGAACATCTCGCGCTCGATGAGGGGCGCGACCGTGCCGGTCTGGGCAGTGATCGCGGCCGGCGTCGCGAAGGCGACGGCGAGCGCGAGTGCCCAGCGCGTGGTGCTGATCCCCGTGTGGCGGGCGCGGCGGGATCCAATGTGTCGAGTGACTTCCATGTACTCCTCTCCAGATTTCAGGCGACTGGTGACCTACGATTGGGGAGCTTGGGGGGGACCCCGCTGGGGGAGTCCCGGCATGCGCACGCCTGGTGTTGGCGAACGCCAACCTTGCCGATGCTCGTGCACAGCCTTTCAAGATAGGAGATTCTCAGCCAAGGAGCAGTATTGACTATCCAAAAACGGCCGTCGAAAGAGTCGTCTTGGAGCTCATCAGTCGCGCGGCTTGCCGCCGGCGCTCCAGCGCCTAGGATTATCTAGCTTCGCAACGTAGCGCCAGATCTCGATATCACGTGGGAAACGACCACCCGAGGCCATATGAGCGATCGCGTTCCCGCTGGAATTGCCGCTGTCTCGTCGATCCTGATTCTCGCTTACGCCTGCACGACCCCGCCAGCCGCGACCACGACTCCATCACCAGCGACAGGATCCGTCGCGACCGGCGCCCCTCCGGCGGGAACGGTGGGCCAGCGCCCGAGAGCTCCGCTCACCGATTCCGCCCGCCGCGTCCGCGACAGCACCACCGCCGCCCGCCGCGACAGCGGCGAGGCAACGCTGCTGCGCTCGATCGCCGGTCGCGAGAACATGCCGGCCGAAAGCGTCTTCAAGAACATTGAAGTGATGAAAGGAATCCCCGCCGGCCGTCTCGTCCGCATCATGAACGCGGGCTTCGGCCGCTCACTCGGCGTGAGCTGCGGATTCTGTCACGTCCCCGGCAAATGGGACCTCGACGACAAGGAAGAGAAGAAAACTGCGCGCGTGATGTGGACGATGACCGGCGCGATCAATCGCGACTACATGGTAAAGGTCCCGAACGACGGCGGCGCCCCCGCGGTCGTGAACTGCTTCACCTGTCACATGGGCAACCAGCGCCCCGTCCAACCGGACGCCCCGCCAAGGCGAACGAGCTCGCAGTAAGCGCCCGCAGCCCGGAGCCGGCCCGCCCAGAGCCCCCGGCCGGTAGTCGTAAGTTGCAGTTCTGTATGTAGTGTTACCTCAGTCCCGACGGCAATCTCGGAGACGAAAGGAGTTCCTCGAACAGCTTCCACCGCCTATCGGGATTGGCCTCGGTGCCACCGTTGCGCTCCACCCACGAGCGAACGAGATCCATGCCGAGATTGTAGTTGATGACGTAGCTGCGGTAGGTATCGAAGAACCGAACCCGCTGCCGCGCCCGATCGATTTGCGACAGCCCCTCGGTGACGAGACGCTGTGCCGCCTGCTCGCGATCGATCTTCCCATCGAGGTAATCGCGCGCCACGTCATTGCCGACGTAGGTGAGCTTCGAGCCCAGCCGCTGCACCCTGTAGTACTGCTCGGCCTTTGACGGATCGAGCCCGGCGAGCGGGAACAGCACGCGCTTCTCGAATTCGAGTCGCTCCGCGCGAGGAAACGCGACCTCGACTCCGTAGTTGGCACTGCCCTCGGCGATCAGTGACTGCGGCGAGAACAGCGGATACACGCTGAACTCCACCCACCCGCGGTCGCGCACCAGGCGCTGCTCGAGCAGGGCATTGTACACATGGTGACCTGGGTAGGCCTCGTGCGCTCCGACGTCGATCGCGCGGTCGATGAAGATCGGCAGGTCGATGTTTATCTGAATCAGTGATTGCGCGTTTCCCTTGTACCAGTTGTAGCCGCTCCACGGCTTGTCCTTTACATATTCGAGTGCGAAGGCCTCCAGGGGAGGCAGCGTCATCCGCGCGGTCGTACGGCGCCTCGCTTCGGCGATCGCGGCGCGAAACACCGCATCGACGCGCGCGGGTGGAATGATGAAGCTTCGCCTGAAAGCTTCGATTCGCTCGCTCAGCGGAGCAGTGCCCGGAACGGCCGCGGACAGGGAGTCGAAGGTCGCGAGACGTTCAGTCTCCGACATCCTCGGGGAGACGGCATCGTACAGTGCCCGTGACTCCTCGTCGAACGTGAGGCGGCGTCCCTGCAGCATCGCGATTCGCGTCGCCACGGCCCCAAGCTGCTTCGATAAATATTCCTTGCGCAGGCGCACGATCTCCGGCGCGCTGCTGACATCGACGGCCGAGACGAGTGTCTGAATGACCGTCGCCTCTGCCGCCAGATCGGCGAGCGGCACCTTCCGCGCTGCGGCGGCGGCCTGCCACTCCGGCGGGCCGTAGTACGCGTCGACGTAACCTTCGTCCTGCTGGCCGAGATCCAGGACCAGCTTTACGTAACGCTCGGCGACGACCCCGAGCGCTGTGTTGATAGCAGGCACTGGAGTGGAGGAAGGAACCGGCGCTGCGCAGCCGATCAGGATGACCGAGAGGGCGGGAAAAAGCCTAAGAGATCGCATTTTGACGTCGGGTTTGGAGAACTGAAACGTAACTGCAAACTTACGACTACCGGCCGGGGGCTTTGGGCGAGCCGGCTCTGGGCTCCGGGCTTATCCTCGATGCTCGCTGGCAAGAAGCGCCTGCAACTTTCCGAGAACGTCGGCGGTGACTTCGTCGGGCAATCGGCATATGCGCGACGCCTTGCGCGCCCGCCAGTCGAGGCTTCGAATCTGATCACTCAGCACGGCACCAAGGATGCCCAGCCCCTCGGGCAGGACTACCTCGAAGGGGTAGCCTTTGATCTGACTGGTGACTGGACACAGAATCGCCAACCCCGTGACGCCGTTGTAAGCGCGCGGAGAAAGAACGACCGCCGGGCGCCGGCCGGATTGTCCATGGCCGGCCTGGGGGTCGAAGGTGAGCCACACAGCATCGCCGCGATCAGGGATGTACGCCCGCCGCGGCGGCCGCGGCCGACGGGAGGTCACCAAACTTCACGCCCAGCACGACGGCCCCACGTGATCGCAACGTGGACGTTCGAAGCGGTGATGCCCGCCAGGAGCTCGTCGAGTCTCCAATCCTTTTGTGTCGGGCGCACCACCAGGCTACCGCCGCGGACGCCTATTTCCACCTCGGTGTTTTCTTCCAGTCTGGCTTGCTCGGCGAACGCCTTCGGGATCCTGATTGCAAGGCTGTTCCCCCAACGCTGTACGGTTGTAGTCATGGCCAAGGCTCCAATTTTATGTATCTACAATGTAGATACGCCGGGAAGATCTGATTCGCAACCTCTTTTTGACGCGCCCGACACCGCTTTCTTTCAACACGGCAACGGTTAGTCGCAGGGCGCCCGCAACTCATCGCCGGCGCGCTCAAAGCCCCCGGCCGGTAGTCGGAAGTTGCAGTTCCCGGTCGGGGATGCTGAAACTTCCAACCAAATTCAGCCATATGGTATCCAAGAGGTAGAGCTAGTTCACGCCACCCCTTCGGAAGCCCGCCATGATCGTCACTTTGTTCCCCATGCTGGG
>JBGTEZ010000245.1:0-18474 GCA_041747535.1 Gemmatimonadaceae bacterium | reverse complement strand
CCCGGTGATCCGGACTGAGCGAAGCGTATTCTCGTACGGGTACAGCTGCGCAACCTGGGCAATCGTGACGGGCCCGGGCGCAAATCTCACATCCGTCGAAAACGCGGCGGTGGATGCGAGGTCCGCCCCGGCAACCTTGCGCTCGGTCTCGAGGATGAAATCGATCAGCGGAGTGTCCCTGAGCCGCGCCGAATCCGCGCTCCACTCTTCTGCAATTGACCCGCTCGGGGTCGTCACGTACGCGACCGTCTCGCGGTGCGAGCTCTCGGTCGCGGCAACGACGGCGGTATTCTCCGCGTGTCCGGCCGACTGCACCAGCTCGCCTCGGCGTGATGCGACGATCCACTTCCCGGCGCTTCGCGAGACGCGCAAGTGCGCGAGCGCAACGCTCGTCGCCCAGTTTTTCGGCTGAACGAGAAGGGTCTGTCCGATGGTCGTTCCACCGGACTCGCGGTGCGAATGTCCGTATACGATCAGATCGATTCCGTCCACCTCGCCCGCGATGCGCGCGGTGACGTTCTCGCTGGGCACTCCGCTCGAGACCGTGTCGTAACTCGATGGCTCGTTGAGCCCGGAATGCACCGTCAATATCACGATGTCGGCGCCGGCGGCGCGAGCTTCACCGACGGCGGTTCGCACCGCCGGCACGATGTCGCCGAATCGCAACCGGCCCCGGATGTTCTCCGCATCCCAGAGCGTGACGCCGGGCGTGGTGGCGCCGACGATTCCAACCTTGATTCCATTTCGCTCCACGATGGTCCACGCTCTGTACGCGTGTACGTCGCGCGGCTCGATGCGATAGGTGTTTGCCGAGAGGAATGGGAACGCCGCCTGTTTCACCACGCTGTCGAAGTACGGCACTCCGTAGTTGTACTCGTGATTGCCGATCGCCGCGGCGTCGTAGCGCATGGCATTCATCGCGGCGACGATCGGATTGGCCCTGCTGCTGGAGACGCGCGCCGCGACGTAAGCGAGAGGATTGCCCTGAAGCAGGTCACCGGCGTCGAGCAGAATCACGCGGCCCGGGTTCGCCGAGCGCACCGAGTCGATGATCGTCGCGGCCCGCGCCAGTCCGCGCGTGGCTTCCGCACTGTTGGCGTAATAGTCCCAGCCGCGCAGCCGCCCGTGGACGTCGGTGGTGGACGCGATGACCAGATCGAAAGGTGCCTCGGGCCCGGGAGCCCGAGCGGGGGCGCAGGCAAGGAACGGCAGCGAAACGCAAGCGAACAGCTTCAGCTTCATATCGTCGATGGATTCCTGGTGGCAACGGACGGACTGCAAAGCTAGCGCGAGCGACTTCGGCGAGGGAGTGTAAGGGCTCTGTCACACGTTTGTGACAGAAATTCTGTTGACTCCCGCTCCGTCAACCCGGCAAGTTCAGGCGTGACCGAAACGGCAGCCGGCGGAGAGCGAGTACTGGTCGTTGACGATGAGCCGGACATTGTCGCCCTCGTCTCGTATCATCTCGCCAAGTCAGGTTATTCGGTGTCCACGGCGACGAGCGGCCCTGAGGGGTTGGCGCTTGCCCGTCGCGACAAGCCGTCTCTGGTAGTGCTGGATCTGATGCTGCCCGGACTCTCCGGCCTCGATGTCATGCAACAGCTCCGAGCCGATCAGGCGACCGCCCGCATCGCCGTGCTGATGCTCACCGCCAGGCGCGAAGAGAGTGAGCGCATCGAGGGATTGACGCTCGGTGCGGACGATTACCTGACCAAACCGTTCAGCCCGCAGGAGCTGGTGCTGCGGGTGGGTGCGATCCTGAGGCGCGTGAAATCGACCGACACGGTGAACACCGAGGTGCAGGAAGTCGGCCCGCTCCGGATCGACCGCGCTCTTCACCGCGTGACCGTCGAGGGTCGCGACATAGAGCTCACTCCGACTGAATACAGGCTTCTGACACTGCTGGCCGAGCGAAAGGGACGAGTGCAGCCGCGGACGATGCTCCTCGAGGTCGTATGGGAGGCCGCCCCCGACATTCAGACCCGCACGGTCGACATGCACGTGCAGCGCCTCCGCACCAAGCTTGGGGGAGCCGGAGATCTGATCGAGACCGTGCGTGGATTCGGCTACCGGCTCCGAACCGGAAGACCGCGGACCCAGTGAGGCTCGCGCACCGGCTTCTCCTGTACACGCTCAGCATCGTCGGGGTGTTGGTGCTCGCGGTTGTGCTCATCATCGATCGCCGCCTGCATGACCGAGTGATCGAACAGACCATCGATGGCCTGGCGCGCGAGGCGAAGCTGGTCGCGGCGCAGTGGAGTGAAGGGGCAAACGCCGATAGCCTGGCTGACGTTGCCGGGGTCGCGCTCGGACACCGTGTCACGCTCATCGACCGGAGCGGCGTCGTCCTCGGAGACTCGGAGTTCGATGGAGACGCGCTCCGCTCGCTCGACAATCATGCTGCGCGGCCGGAGGTCGCGCTCACGCGCACCGGCTCCGTCGGCTCTGCCAGGCGGACCAGCTCCTCCGCTGGCGACGAAGAGTTCTATGTCGCGGTCCGGGCGCCGCGGGGAGTTGCCCGCGTATCGCTTCCGACGCGGTCCCTTGAATCTGTATTCGAGCGGACACGAGGGGACATTCTGCTGGCCGGGCTGATCGCCCTCGCGCTGTCGGCGCTTCTCGCGCTCTGGTTCGCCCGTTCGGTGTCGCGTCCAATCGTCGAGCTTCGTGACGTCGCGCGCGAGATCGCCGACGGTGATCTCGGCCGACGCCCCGCCCTTTCCGCGCCTGGAGAAGTCGGAGACCTCGCCACCGCTCTATACCGGCTGGCCGAGCAGCTGAGCGCGCGAATGACGGCCCTTCAGACCGACCGGACGCTTCTCGCCGCCGTCGTGGGATCGCTCGAGGAAGGCGTGATCGCGGTGGACTCCAGCTCCCGCGTCGTCCAGGCGAACGACGCCGCACGCCGACTGCTCGAAGTGAACACGCCCCTCCCCTTCTCGATCGACATGCTGCCGCGCGAGCCGATCCTGCGCGACGCGCTGTCCGATGCGCTGAATGGCGCCCGCGGCGGACCGGTGGAGATTGGCCTGAACGGACGCACGCTGCTCATCACCGCCTGCCCCCTCGATCACGGTGGCGGCGTGCTCGCGCTGTTCGACATGACCGCGACGCGGAGACTCGAAACCGTTCGCCGCGATTTCGTGGCGAACGTTTCCCACGAGCTGCGCACTCCCCTCACCGTCATCGCCGGATTCAGCGAGACGCTCGGCGAGGAAGGCATCCCTTCCGCACAGCGGCGTCAGTTCAGCGAGATGATCCTCAGCAATACCACGCGCATGCAGCGGATCGTGGACGACCTGCTGGATCTGTCGAGAATCGAATCCGGGGGCTGGGTGCCGAATCCTGCCACGCTCGATGTCGGTGCTGTCGTCGATGACGCGATGACCCGGCTTCGTCCGGCGGCGGAGTCCAAGGGAATTGCGCTCGAGGCACTGATCGACCCCGCGGCCCGGCAGATGTTCATGGACAGGACTGCGCTGAGTCAGATCCTGAGCAACCTGCTCGAGAACGCGATTCGCTACACCGCTCGGGGATCGGTAACGGTGATGGCAGCTCCGGCCACTGGCGGAGTCAACCTCTCGGTAGTGGATACCGGAAGCGGAATTGCCGCAGACCATCTTCCGAGAATCTTCGAGCGCTTTTACCGCGCCGACAGCGGCCGCGCCCGGGAGACAGGCGGAACCGGGCTCGGGCTCGCGATCGTGCGGCACCTCGTCGAAGCGCACCATGGCACGATAGAGGCGCGCAGCACCGAGGGCGCCGGCACAACCATTCAAATGTTCTTCCCGGCCCGCGCGGACACGCTCACGCGTGCATGAGACAGATCCCGCAAAACGACCAACACCAATACGGAGAGCAACAATGACAAATATCAGACTGGCTCTGGCAATTCTCCTCGTGACGGCGCCGGCTGGTGCATACGGGCAGGCAACCCCGGCACCCGCGCCCGCCAATCCGCCGGCCGACACGACTACTCCGGCAAAACCCCCCGGTGCGTCTGCTCCAGCGGCCGCCACTCCGGCGTTCAGTTTTTCGGGTGTGCTGTACGCGAATTTCCAGTACCGCGGTGACGAAGGACCTGCCAAGTCGACCAACAAGTTCGACCTCGAGCGGGCATACTTCACGTTCCGGGTTCCGGCCGGCGATCGGGCCAGCGTTCGACTGACCGCTGATGTCTTTCAGCAACAAGCCACGGGCCCCGACGCGTTCTATCGCGGTTGGGTTGTGCGCGCTAAATACGCCTACCTCCAGTACGATTTCCTGAAGGGCGACAACTGGAACGGCCTCGTGCGCGGCGGCCTGCTGCACAACGTCGTCATCGAGCACGTCGAGACGTTCTGGCCGCGATGGCTGTCGATCACTCCGGTCGAGCGCGCAGGATTCTTCTCCTCAGCCGACGGAGGGATTGCCAGCTCGTTGACGCTGCCGAACAAGTGGGGCGAGGTTTACGCCCACATCGTCAACGGCCCCGGCTACACTTCGCGCGAGGTGGATCGCTTCAAGGATTACGGAGCCCGAGTATCGCTCACCCCGTTTGGCGCGAGCGAGAGCATCCTGAAGACGTTTACGCTCACCGGGTGGACGTACCGCGGAGCGATCGCAAGTCGCTTCGTCGCCGGTGGCGCGGGCCAGATCGGCACAGTCGGGTCGAGCCTTGCCCGAAACCGCTCCGGCATTTTCGTGGGGATACGCGATCCACGCTTCACCATTGGCGCCGACTACGCCATGCGGACCGACGGCTCCGAATCGGGAGACAACACTGTCCTGGTGCCGCGTGCGGAGACGGACAGCACCGGACGGCTCATCTCAGGCTTTACGGTGCTCCGGCCATTCCAGATTTTCAGCCAGCGATCGACGGTTCCGCTTGGCCTCGTCGGGCGTTGGGACCGCTTTAAGCCCAATCGTGATGCTGAGCCTTACTCGAACATCATCATCGCCGGCCTGATCTGGGATGTGAACAAGCGGACTTCGCTTTCGCTCGACTACCAGGAGCAGACGCCGCACGGCGGTCCGGCGATCGCGACATCCAAGATCTATTATCTGCACCTCGTTGCGAGCTACTGATGCGTGGGCCCGCTCACGAGAGTGAGCTCACCGTTCGCTGACGCGCACGACTCAGAAGTCGTTGGCGTAGGAGAGAAACTTGTAGGCGGGGCCGTGCTGCATTATCGCTCCGAACAGTTTCTTCGTCACCGGATGACCGGTGGCCGGGTCCACGTAGCTGACGTGACATGAGCGCCAGAACCGGTTCTCGCCCTCGGTCACCGCCGGCCCGCATTCGTAGCCGCGGACGCCGAGATTTTTTCCGCCCAGGCGCCGATTGATGCGTGTGAATCCCTTGGCGCTATTCTGCTCGCTGAGCATCCAGGCGATGTCGGGCGGCAGCTCGTACGGCTTCCTCATGTATGCGCTGGTCGGAAAATAGACGAAGGCGTATTCCGGTTTGGATACATGCAGGCGTCCGAGCTCCGCCGTGTCTGCGTTCTCGAGCGCGCGAACGAAACGCTCAACGAGCGAGTCGCGGCTGGGTGCCGAACCGCCGAACGCGGAAACACGAGGCAGATCCGACTGAAACCGGCGGAGTGCTTCGGCGGTGGGCAGGATGCTGTCCACGACACCCAGGACTCGCGCGCGCGAAGTATCCGGCCTCGCATTGCCCGCCTGTGCCGGACGATCGCACGCCAACGCGGCCAGCATGCAAGCAGTGACTCCGGCCACACCAATCCTTATCACGAAATGCCTGGCCCCGCCGCCGGGATTCACCCGGCGGCGGACGCTGGCAAACCGGCTAATTCGTGGCGTAATTGGTCCAGCCCGCCCACCACTTGACCCCCGCGGGATCAGCGGCGCCGCGATAGCTCGTGCCCGTCACGTACGTACCACCCTGCGTCGCCAGCGCCCCCGGAAAGGCACCGGTCCCACCAGTTCTTGGTGCGGCGCTCGCAAGGAGAGCCCAGTCGAGATTGGCGGCAGCCGTTGGCGTCGCCGGCAGACTGGTGAAGATCGAGCTGGCGGTCGTCCCGGCCGCGGCGACTTCGATAGAGTTGGCCGTGATATCGACGGTGCCCTGCACCGTCGTTCCTGACGCTGCCTGGAACGTCGGGCCGTTCTCCGCGAGATACAGGTTGCGCAGCACCAGCGTTCCGTCGTTCACCCGGTCCAGCGTGGGCTGGTCGCGCAGGCTGATTGCCGCCCGAGGCCATCTCGCGATGATTCCGTTCACATAGGATCCGGCGGCTCCGCGCCGAAGCATCATTCCGATCCCGCCGGTAGTCGCATCCACCACTCCCGGCCCGGTACCGACCAGAGTGAAGTTGGCGAAGATGGGAGCGGTGCGCGGCAGCGAGTTCTGACCGTTCAGACAGTTCGCGCCGTTGCAGCCGTCGTTCTCGATTCCCTGAGGATCGGTCGAGGCGCTGCCCGCCGCTGGCCGCGCGTTCGGTCGAATTGACTGAAACGCGATGAGGAACTGGTTGCGGCCGGAGTATCCTTCCGACGCGTCAAAGTGATCGTCACCGGTCTCGTACGAGACGAGGTACTTCGCGTCGACAGCTCCGCCGAACCACTCGAAAGCATCGTCGAGACCGTAGAGCGCCTCGAGGTAGGACAACCGCGTCGCACTGCCAACCGCGGCAAACGTGAAGCTATTGAGCTCCTGGTCCTGCGCGGTGGCGTAGCCGGCGAACTCGACGCGCACGTAGCGAAGCTCGCCGCTGTCGTCGGCGTTGCTCGTTCCGCCCGCGTAGTTCACCTGTGGATTCGCCGCGCCCGTGCCCGTTCCCTCGAGAATCGTGGGATCGGCGCGATTGACGACGCCGTTTCCAACGATGACGAGTCCGCCCCAGTCACCGGCCTGACGGCCGGTGGTCTTTTCCGATGTGAAGACGATCGGATTTTCAGCCGTACCGATCGCGATGATCTTCGAGCCGCGCAGCACGAACAGCGACGAGCCCGGCACGTCGAAATCGCCGATGATCTTCGTTCCCGGCTGGATCGTAAGAGTGGAGTTGTTGCTGACCTTGATGAAGCCCGAAAGCGTATAGGTCGTGTCCGCGTAGAAAGTGCGACTGGTGGTGATGTCGGTCGTGATGGTCGCATCGCCCGGCTCGATTCCTCCGTTGCCCGGTCCGAGCGGATCGCCATCGGCGCAAGCGCCAAGAGCAAGGACGGAAAGAGTGAAAGCGCACACCGAGCGTAGGCCGAGATTTTTTGACATGAGTTCCAGGGTGGCAGGGTTCAATGAGAACGCGCACCTCAAAGGAACGAGGTGCGCGTCTCTTTCAGGCATTTTTCGAGTCACGGGAGAGTCACGATTGCCTGCCGGGAGACTAGGGACGCCAGTTCAACCCCACCGTGTAGACGCGCCCGGAGTAGTACGATTCTCTCGTCACCGTGCCCTGTGTCTGCCGGTACGGCTCGTCGAGCAGATTCTTCGCATCGAGCTTCGCTGAGAGCGTCCCGAACAGCGGCACTCGCATCGCGACATCGAGCGCGCTCCGTGCTTCCTCGTAGGTGACCGGCAGCGGACGCTGGCTCGCGCTCACGATCCTGCGCCCGACACGGTTGTACAGCACCGTGGTGCTGAAGCCTTTCCCGCCTGGGGCGAAGGTCATTCCCGCATTGACCACCGTCGGGGCCTGACCGACCATTGCGCGGTCTTCCTGCGCCATGCGGGGATCGTCTCCAAGCAGAACCTTGCTCCTCATGAAGGTCGCGTTCGAGAACAGTGTGATCGGCTCGAGTGCATCTGCGATACGGCCGAGCCCCATGCGGGCATCGAGCTCGAGACCAAGATTGTCGCCACGGTCGGCGTTGAGGAAAGTCACGATCCTCGTTCCTGATGTCGCCAGGAACACACGCTCGATCGGCTTGTCGAAGCGCTTCGAGAACAGGCCAATGCTGAAGACCTCGCCGCTGCGCGGATACCACTCCCACCTCGCGTCGAAGTTGGAGATGAGGGTTCTCTCGAGTTCCGGGTTTCCAATCACGTTCTCGCCGCCGATCACATCGCGGTACTGAACCTCGGCCAGCTCGCGGTACTCCGGGCGTGACAGCGTGCGCGTGGCCGAGAACCTGAGGTTCTGGCCTTCGGTCACCTTGACGTTGAGCAGCAGCGAGGGGAGGACATCGGTGTACAGTGGATTGATTCTCACGCGATTTCCGACGGTCGGCTCGGCCGCCACAATCGTGCTCGACCGCTCGACACGCGCGCCGGTGATGAGGCGATAGCGATTGCCAAGCGCCCATTCAACCGTGGCGTATCCTGCTCCGATCTCGTCGAATGCGCCGTAGCTTCCACCCTGCGAAAGCGGCACCAGGCGAAACACTGCATCCGCGTCTCCAGCGTACCGACCGTCGAAAATCTGCTCGGGGCTGAGACGACGCTCGTCGAGCGAGAGCGACGGCGCCTGAATGCTGAAAACCTGGTTGCGAGCGAGGCGGTCGGTGTAGCGATGGAGACCTCCCACTTTCAGCTCGTGCTGCCCGTCGGCGGGGCCAAACTGAAGCGCGTAGTCGAGCGCGGTGTTGTAGCTGGACTCAGTCAGTCTTCCAAAGGTTCGCACCGCGCCTTCGGTTGCATCCAGCCAGTACGGCGATTCGCCTGTGCCCCCCTCGACCTGTACGAACTCCGACCGGTCAGGCTCCGACCTGTTTACGTGCGAGTTCGTGAAGGAAAGCGTCAGCCGCTGCCTCGCTCCGAGCTGGCGCTCGCCGACGATCTGATTGGAGCGAACCGTTCTCTCGACAAAGCGGAGACGATTGATGAGGAGGCTGGTACCCAGATTCTCGCTGAAGCCGCTCTCGCGGCGAGCTTCGTTGTCAGCGGTATGGTTGTACGTGTTGTTGAGGCTGATGCGGGTGCTGCTGCCAAGATTCAGGCTCAGGTTCGCAATGCCACCCCACAGAACGCTGGCGCGACCCGTCATCCCCTCGAAGCGATCCACTTCGGTGGTGCCGTTGGTCGGCTCGGCGTAAGCGCGGACTTCTCTCTCGCGCAGCTCCTGGTTGTACGAGTAGCTGAGGGCGGCGACGTATCCCGCCTGTGAGCTGCTGCCAAAGGGCTTGCTGCCACCGGTGGTGATCCCCAGTGACCGGTTAGGCGCCCCTTCCCTGGACATGGGCGACCACGCATTTCTGAAGGACCCTACGATCGAGTTCACGGTTGCCTGCGACGGCTGCTGCGGCATCGGCTGCGCAAGCTGGCTCGGGAGCTGACGCTCGGCACCGGCAAAGCCTAACCAGTCGCGGCCGAGTGTCGGAGCGACGACCAGGCCCGTGTTCCTGGCAGCAGCGTTGTAACCGAACGAAGTCGAGAACTCGGTCTCGCGGCCGAGCGGAAACTCGCGCGTGCGGATGTCCACCTGAGCGCCGCTGAAGTCGCCGGGCTGGTCGGCGGTGAAGTTCTTTGACGTCGTCACAGTCTGAATCAGGGAAGCCGGAAAAAGGTCGAGCGGCACGAGCTTGCGCTCAGGCTCGGGGCTCGGGATGCGCGCGCCGTTCAACGACGTGGTGGTATAACGCTCGCCTAGCCCGCGGACGAACACGTACTTGCCGTCCTGCACCGTGACGCCGCTCACCCGCTGGACGGCCTGCGCCGCGTCGCTGTCGGGACTCTTCGAGATCTGCTCGCGCGTGACCGAGTTCACGACGCCGGTCGCGGTTCGCTGCTTGTCGAGCGCGGCGTTCACGGAGCCGCGCTCCACCGAGGCCGTCACAACCTGGGTCTCGAGCGAAACCGTGACCGGATCGAGGGAGATGTCCTGCTCGATCGTTCTGCCCGCATCCAGTGTGATTCCAGTCACCGTCTTGGGCGCAAAGCCAAGCCGGCGAATGTGCAGCGTCACCGTTCCGGCGGACACTTTCCCGAGGCCGTATCTGCCCTCGAGTCCTGAGCTCGTCCCGCTGGTCGTGCCAACTATCTGGATTGCGACATCAGACAAACCCTGGCCAGTCCGTGAATCGACAACCTTGCCGACGATCCTGCCGATGCCGGCTGGCGTGGCGGGACTGTCGATCCGCGTCGGTGTCGATGTCACGCCGGTATCGGCCGGCGCCGGGGTGGACGCAGTGATGGTGTCGCGCTGCGCCGGCTTCGAGGCTTGGGTGGTGTCGGCTTGCGCCGACACTGACAGTGGAAGCGCGAGCGCTACGAGGAAGAGCAGGACTCTCGGGACGGAACGAAAAATGAATGTCATGGTCGGGGCTCGGGGGACGAAAACTCGTGCCTGCAACTGTCCCTGAACCTGCCAGACTCGTGTGACGGAACTCCTACGCTACTGCAACAGCGGCGTCACGATCCGGCGAAGTAACGCGTGTCGCCGAGCCTTGATTTCCCCACGGCGGGGGTCGTGACAATCTCGTTACGTCGGGATGGAGGTCGGCGGAAGCCAGCCGCTCTAACTTCCAATGTTCCAGCGTTCAAGCCACTAGCCAGGAGCCGCGTGTGAGGATCATCCCCGGAGCAGTTCTTCTTGTAACACTGTTGGCATGCGGTAAGGAGCAGCCGGGCACTAAGGCCGACAGTCAGCGCGCCGCCTCCGGCGGGTCGGTCGATCTGACCGGTGCCGGTGCAACCTTCCCGTATCCACTTTACTCGAAGTGGTTCTCGGATTACGCCGCCAGGACCGGCGTCCGCATCAACTATCAGTCGATCGGGTCGGGCGGCGGTATCCGGCAGCTTTCCGAGGAGACAGTGGACTTCGGCGCAACCGACGGTCCAATGACCGACGAAGAGCTGAAGCGCGCGAAGGGCGGCCCGATCCTCCACATCCCGACCGTGCTCGGCGCCGATGCGATTACCTACAATCTTCCAGGCGTAGCCTCCGGTCTAAAGCTCACACCTGATGTGATCGCCGACATCTTTCTCGGCAAGATCACAAAGTGGAACGATCCACGAATCGCGACACTGAATCAGGGTGTGCAGCTTCCTTCGACGGATCTCCTCGTAGTCCATCGTTCAGACGGCAGCGGAACTACTTACATCTTCACCGACTACCTCACGTCAGTGAGCAGCGCCTGGAAGGCTGGTCCCGGCAAGGGCAAGGAAGTACGCTGGCCGGTCGGCCTCGGCGCCAAGGGGAATGAAGGCGTCGCGGGACAGATCAAGCAGACGCCGGGCTCGATCGGATACGTCGAGCTGGCCTACGCCAAGCAGAACGCCCTCTCGGTTGCGGCGGTGCGCAACAGCGCCGGACAATTCATCACCCCGACGGTCGAAGCGGTCACCGCCGCCGCCGCGGGAGCCGCGAGTGGCCTTCCCGCCAACAGCGACTATCGGATCTCGATCGTCAACGCGCCCGGCGCGGGAGCGTATCCGATATCCTCGTTCACGTGGATACTCGTTTATCAGCAACAGAAGGACTCCGTGAAGAGCCGCAAGCTCGTGGATTTTCTCAACTGGGCCCTGACTGAGGGCGAGGCTCAGGCGGCACCGCTCGACTACGCGCCAATCCCCGAGAGCATGGCAGCCAATCTCAAGGCAAGGATAGCGACGATCACTGTCGCGCCCACCAGATGACCGAACCGGCAGTGCCGCCCGCGTCGCGTGTGACCTTCGTGACGCGGGAAGAAAGTCCACCCTCGGAGCGAGGCTGGATGCCGTGGCGCGCGAAAGACCGGCGGCGGGTGAACATGGGGACTTCGGCCATCGGCGATCGTGTCTACAAGATCGCGATCACGGCCTGCGCGATGGCGGTCCCCCTTCTCGTCGTGCTCATCGCGGTCGCGCTTGGCATCGCTGCCTGGCCGGCCATCACCGAGATTGGAATCTCGCTCGTTACCTCAAGCGTCTGGGACGTTGGCGCGCACAAGTTCGGGGCGGCGCCGGCGCTGTACGGAACGGTCGTATCGTCGGCGGTGGCGCTCATCATCGCCACGCCGCTGGCAATCGGAGTGGCGGTGTTCCTTTCGGAATTCGCCCCCCGCTGGCTCCGCCAGCCGGTCGCGTTTCTGGTCGATCTTCTCGCGGCGATTCCGAGCGTCGTCTACGGGCTGTGGGGAATCTTCGTGCTGCTGCCGATCATGCGCGAGCACGTGATGCCCTTTCTGCGCGACGATCTCCACCTTGGCGCGACGCCATTTTTTTCGGGCCCCGCGTATGGGCCGAGCATGCTGGCGGCGGGAGTGATCCTCGCGATCATGGCGCTGCCGTACATCTCCGCCGTATCGCGCGAAGTTCTCCTCGCCGTCCCGCGCTCTCAGCGCGAAGCGGCGCTCGCTCTCGGCGCGACGCGCTGGGAGATGATCAGAGACGCCGTCATTCCGTTCGCCAGATCGGGAATCGTCGGCGGGATAATACTCGGCCTTGGGCGCGCGCTCGGTGAGACAATGGCGGTCACGATGCTGATCGGAAACCGGCCCGAAATCTCCGCGTCTCTGTTCGCTCCCGGCTACACGATGGCATCGCTCATCGCCAACGAGTTCAGCGAGGCTACCGACGACCTGCATCTGTCCGCGCTGATGGCGGTCGGCGCAATGCTGTTCGCGATCACGCTCATCGTCAACGGGATAGCGCGGTGGCTGGTATGGCAGGTCGGCCGGGGCGGCCGGGCATGAGTCTGACCCGCCGGCGCCACGTGACCAGCGGCGTCATGATCTCGCTGACCTACCTCGCCGCGGTGCTCGCCACGCTGCCGCTGCTGCTCATTCTGTTCCACCTGCTGAAAAAAGGCGCGTCGTCCATCTCCCTCGATTTCTTCACCAACATGCCACAGCCGGTCGGTGAGCCGGGCGGCGGAATGGCAAACGCGATCGTGGGTACTCTCATTCTCATCGGTATCGCCTGCGCCGTCGGTCTGCCGCTGGGCATCGGCGGCGGGCTCTTTCTGCTCGAGAACAAGGGCACGCGGTTCGCCAACGCGGTGCGATTCCTGTCGGATGTTCTGAACGGTCTCCCATCCATCGTCCTCGGAATTTTTGCATGGGAGTTTCTGGTGCGCCCGATCGGGCACTTCTCCGCGCTCGCCGGCGGAATCGCCCTCGGCGCGATGATGATTCCGCTCGTGACGCGGACGACGGAGGAGATGCTGAGCGTCGTCCCGAACTCTCTCCGTGAGGCCGCGCTCGCCCTCGGTTATCCACGCTGGCGAACCTCGCTCTCGATCGTGCTGCGGACCGCGCTCGCCGGCATCGTGACGGGCGCGCTCGTCGCGATAGCCAGGATAGCCGGCGAGACGGCGCCGCTCCTTTTCACCGCGTTTGGAAACCAGTTCTGGTCGACGAAGATCGGTGAGCCCATCGCCGCCCTTCCCCTTCAGATCTTCACTTACGCCATCAGCCCGTACGCCGAGTGGCACTCACTGGCCTGGGCAGGTGCGCTGGTGCTGATCGGCATGGTGCTGATAATCAGCATTATTGCACGCGCGGTGACGCGCGCGCGATTTGGCGGTCCGGTTGACTGAGCTCGCGCTGCGGGAAGCTCCCGTCTCGGCCGCGCCGTCATCGGCGGAGGTTGCGCTGATAACGCGAGGTCTTTCGGCGTTCTTCGGCCAGACCGCGGCGGTCAAGCGGGTGTCCATGCCGTTCTACGCAAACGAGGTGACGGCGATCATCGGCCCGTCCGGATGCGGCAAGTCGACCCTGCTCCGTTGCCTCAATCGAATGCACGAAACGATTCCGATCGCGCGGGTGGAAGGATCTGTGGATCTGTTCGGACATCCCATTTACGGCAACGACGTAAATCCGACGGCCGTTAGACGAAACGTCGGTATGGTCTTTCAGCGGCCAACCCCGTTCCCGACCCTGTCCATCAGGAAGAACGTCACTGCCGGACTGGCGGGTAGTGCCCAGCGCAAGCTTTCCCCCGCGGAGATGAGCGAGCTGACCGAGGGCGCGCTGCAAAGATCCGGATTGTGGGACGAGGTCAAGGACCGTCTGGACGAGAGCGCGATGGCGCTCTCCGGTGGCCAGCAGCAGCGTCTGTGCATTGCACGCGCGCTGGCAACGAGCCCGCGCGTGCTGCTGCTCGACGAGCCGACCGCGTCGCTCGATCCACTGAGCACGCAGATCGTAGAGGAGCTCGTGTATCACTTGCGCGATGCGGTGACGGTGGTGATCGTCACTCACAACATGCAACAGGCGGCGCGCGTGTCGGACCGAACGGCCTTTCTCCTCGCCGGCGAGCTCGTGGAAACCGCCCCGACGAAATCGCTCTTCACCGCGCCCCGGGACCCCCGGACCGAGGCCTACATCACCGGCCGGTTCGGATGACCGCCGCGCCGATCACGATGCCGAAACCGCCGACAGCCGACGCGCTCGGAACGCTGGAAGCCACCGCTTTCTCGTTCTGGTACGGGAAAAAGCAGGCGCTCAGGGAAATCAGCCTCAAAATTCCGGCGCGCTCGATCACGGCTCTCATCGGACCCTCGGGCTGCGGCAAGAGCACTTTCCTCCGCTCGATCAACCGGCTCAACGAGCTGATTCCCGGGGTTCGGCACGAGGGCGACATCTGCCTCGACGGCAGTAGCGTCTTTCGCCGCGATCTGGACGTCGTCGCGCTCCGGCAGCGAGTCGGAATGGTATTCCAGCGCTGGAATCCCTTCCCCAAATCGGTGTACGACAACGTCGCCTACGGACCGCGCATCAACGGCGTCGCGCGCCAGGAGCTGGACGAGATAGTGGAGAGCTCACTCCGGCGCGCCGCCATCTGGGACGAGGTAAAGGACCGGCTTCGGCAGAGCGCGCTCGGCCTGTCCGGCGGGCAGCAGCAGCGGCTCTGTATCGCGCGCGCGCTGGCGAATCGTCCCGAGCTCCTGCTCCTCGACGAGCCGGCGAGCGCGCTCGATCCGATCGCGACGCAGAAAATCGAGGAGCTGCTGTACGAGCTGAAAAATGAGTTGACGATCATGATCGTTACGCACAATCTGCAGCAGGCGGCCCGCGCATCGGATCACACCGCCTTTTTTTTCCTCGGTGAGCTCATCGAGTTCGGACCCACCGAGCGAATCTTCACCCGGCCGACCAACGAGAGGACAGATGCATACATCACGGGGAGGTTCGGATGACTCCTGAAGCCGCAGCGAGCGGGTTCCGCCACTTCCACGACCAGCTGGCCACCCTCAAGGACAAGCTGCTCTCGATGTCGCGGATCGCCGAGCAGCGTACGGAAGCCTCGGTTGACGCGCTGTTGACGAGAGACGCCGAGAAGGCCGAGCTGGTCATTGAAGGCGACGTCGAGCTGAATAATCTCGAGGTGGAGGTGGAGCGACTGGGAGTGGAGCTACTCGCTCTGCAGCAACCGATGGCGCGGGACCTCCGCTTCATAGTTGGCGCCATCAAGGTCTCCAACGATCTAGAGCGCGTCGGCGACCACGCGGTGAACATCGCGGAGTCCGCCCTGCGGCTGATTTCGCTGGGGCCTGAAGCCGATCAGGCTCTCAAGCTCGCCGCAACGCCGGAGATCGAGGACATGGCTCGGCGCGCGCGAAAGATGCTCAGCGATTCGCTCGATGCATTCCTTCGCGCCGATGGCGCGCTCGGCCGCCAGGTCTGTCGGGACGACGATGTCGTTGACAGCCTGCACGACTCGGTGTTCCGGGTTCTGCTCACCCACATGATGGCCGACCCCGCCACGATCACGCCTTCCCTGCAGCGGCTGCTGGTGAGCCGCAACCTGGAGCGGATCGCCGATCTCGCGACCAATATCGGAGAGGATGCGGTCTATCTTGCCGAAGGAAAGCAGATCAAGCACCACTACAAAGAGGTGGGCGAGATCGCCTCGATAACCTGACAGTCAGACAGGTCCAGCAGCCTATAGCTTGACCGTCGCGGCGAGGATGTAGTAGCTCAGCGCCGCAAGCAGCGCCGAAGCGGGTATCGTCACCACCCACGCCCACACGATTCGGCCGGCGAGGCCCCACCGCACCGCCGAGAACCGGTGGGTGGCGCCGACCCCCACGATCGCGCCCGTGATCGTGTGGGTCGTGCTGACGGGAATCCCCATCGTGGTCGCCATGATGATGGCGATGGCGCCCGCCCCTTCAGCACAGAATCCACCAACTGGTCGAAGCTTGGTGATGCGGGAGCCCATGGTGTGAACTATCCTCCAACCTCCGAACAGAGTGCCGAGCGCAATCGCCGTGTGGGCGGAAAGAATCACCCACAGCGGAATCTCGTCCGCATTGGGAAGGTAGAGGTGCCGCAGCCAACCGGTCTCGGTGGAGAGCAGCGGACCGACAGAAACGAGCAGGCCAACGATGATCCCCATCGTCTTCTGCGCGTCGTTGCCACCGTGCGCGAGCGAGAACACCGCCGAGCTCACGAGCTGCCCCCGCCTGAAGATCCGGTTCACTCTTCCGGGTGAAGCGCGCTGAAAGAGCCAGAAGACGGCGGCCATCAGCAGGAATCCCAGCAGCAGTCCGAAGAGCGGTGACACCACGATGAACGCGAGCGTCTCAATCCACTTTTTGCCCCAGAGCAGCGCCGCCAAGCCGGCCTTCGCGATCGCGGCGCCGGCGTACCCGCCAATCAGCGCGTGAGATGAGCTGGATGGGATTCCCCAGAACCACGTCGCGAGGTCCCAGATGATCGCCCCGAGCAGACCCGCCAGTATGACGTTGGGGGTCACGATGTTCAGGTCGATCATGCCCTTTCCGATCGTCTTCGCGACAGCCGTAGTAAAGACGAACGCGGCGATGAAGTTGAAGAAGGCGGCCCAGATGACGGCGACGAGCGGGCTCAGCACACGGGTGCTGACCACGGTGGCGATCGAGTTCGCCGAGTCGTGGAAGCCGTTGATGAAGTCGAAGATGAGGGCGACCACTACGATCGCCAGCACGTACGTCAGCACTTATGCGTTTTTCAGCGCGATGCTCTGCAAAACGTTGCCAACGTCCTCACACTGGTCCAGCGCGTCCTCGATCTTGTCGTAGAGGTCCTTCCACTTGACGACCTCGAGCGTGTCGCCCCCTTCGGCGAACAGGTCTCCCATCGCCTCGTGATAGACGGCGTCGCCTTCTTCCTCGAGGACCTTCAGATCGTGGGTGACTTCGCTGACCCGCTTCGGGATTTTCATGTCGCGGACACCGATCTCGACGCATTTCGCTGCGCGGCAGAGGACTTCGGCGAGCACCACGGCCGCCGGGCGGGTCTTCTCGATCCTGAAGATCGTCGCGCGCCGCGCCGTGCCATCGATGAGGTCGATCACTTCGTCGAGATGCGAAGCAAGCAGGTGGATATCTTCCCGGTCAAACGGCGTTACGAACGTCCGGTCGATGCGATCGATGATCTCCCTGGTGAGGTTGTCGGCCTCGTGCTCCAGGTTCTTTATCTTGGCGACCTGCGACCCGATCTTCGAGGGACTCTCGAACATCTCGTGCAGCAGCGCGGCCGAAGCCGACAACCGTTGCGCGAGCTGGCTGAACATGCCATAAAATTCCTCATCGCGAGGGATGATCTTCAATGCATCTCCGGGCGTAACGGTATCGTCACTTTCCTCGTCGAAAATTTACCCGCTCCCCGGGCACAGTGCCAAGGAGCCCCTTTGCGGATACCGCGGTTCTGGAGCGGTCGTTGCATCGTGTGCCGACGGAATGCATCTGATCTCTACAGGTTGAAATGACCTCGACGCCCCTTCGACTCTCGGTCAGCTCTCCCCCGTCCGGGGACAAGACCGGTCAGGAAATCCGCATCGCGGCGATCGATATCGGGTCGAACTCGATTCGCCAGACGATCGCCGATGTCTCACCGGGGGGCACCATCAGGGTCGTCGACGAAATGCGCGCGTCGCCACGCCTTGGCGCCGGTCTCGATCGCACCGGCGCCCTCAGCGAGATAGCCGTTCAGAACGCCCTCGCCACGCTGGCCCGGATGGCCACGCTGGCCAGGCAGCAAGGAGCCAAGCGGACCGAGGTGGTTGCCACCAGCGCGGTCCGCGAGGCCTCGAATGGCGCGGCATTCCTCGCCCTCGTCCGCGAGCACACGGGGCTCCGGGTGCGGGTGCTCGAGGGAAGCGATGAAGCGAGGCTCAGCTTCCTGAGCGCGCTGGCGCATTTCGATCTCGCCGCCGGCCGGGCGGTAGTGATGGACATCGGAGGCGGGTCGCTGGAGATCGTGCTCAGCGCCGACGGCCTGGTCGACCGCCTCATCTCGCTTCCGATGGGCGCCATCCGAATGACCGAGCAATTTCTCGCTGGCGAGACCAGGGAGCGTGGAATGCGTCGTCTTCGCAAGCACGTCCGCCGCGAGCTGAAGGAGCATCTCTCCGCCAAGCACTGGCGCTCGGCGCAGGTGATCGCCTCGGGTGGCACGTTCACCAACCTCGCCAGCATCCACCTGGCCCGCCTCGCAATGGACAGCGCGCGCACCGTACACGGGACGGTCGTTCCCCGTGTGGAGCTCGAGCACATCGTGGACATGCTGCACAACATGTCGCCGAGCGAGAGGCAGGGAGTGCCGGGGCTGAGCGCGGCGCGCGCCGACATCATCGTCGCGGGATTCACGGTGGCCGCTGAAGTACTCGCCCGCCTCGATGTG
>JBGTEZ010000244.1:0-2168 GCA_041747535.1 Gemmatimonadaceae bacterium | reverse complement strand
AGCCGAACCGGGCCGCGAGCTCCGGCCAGGGTCGGTCCGAGGTCGAAGCCTTCGGCATAGGGCAGAAGGGTGCAGGCGATGACGCTTGCCTGATCGGAGCCTTTGTGGCGGACCACCATGCGGGAGCTGGCGCACATCACGCCATCCGGCGATTTGCCCAGAATCCCCCAGCAGGAGTCGGTGATCTCCGGAACCTCGGCGTCGGTCTCCATCTCGGGAAACAGCACCAGGCGAGCGGGATCGGCGGCGTCGATCGGCAGCTCCTGGGAGGCGAACAGGGCGGCGAAGCCTGCGCGTGTCACGCCTTCGCTTTCGCCCCACATCAAACGGGCGGCGATCGCGAGATCGAACCCGCTCTTCACCAGCCAATCCAGACCTTCGAGCGCCGGCTGCCAGGATCGGAGGCCGCGTACGTCTTCGTGCCCGCCGGCAGTATAGTGATCGAGAGACACCCGGACCGACAGCTGACCGGGATGGCGACGGTTCAGCTCATCCAGCGCGCTCGACAGCCTCTGCATCGGGCGCATCGCATTCGTCAGCACCAGGATCCTTAGGCCTGTTTCGAGCGCGTCCTCGAGCATCTCCAGGATATCCGGATTCATGAAGGGCTCGCCGCCCGTGAAGCCGACCTCTTCAAGCTCGGGATGAGCCTGAAGGGCCTCAGCGAGATATCGTCGGACCTCAGCCTGCGTCAGATAGACCAGCTGATCGTTGCGGGGCGAAGATTCAATATAGCAGTTGCGACAGGCCAGATTGCAGAGCGTGCCGGTGTTGAACCAGAGAGTCCTCAGCCCGGTCAAAGCGACCCGGGCCCGCTGCTCGCCTGTGGCAGTCACTTCCGGATGGCTAAATTTGGCGTACGGCGTCATGGCGTCATGGCGTCAGTCTCGTCACTGCCTACGGCGGGCGCAAGCGCCCTAGTTGGCCGTTCTGGCCTGCTTGCCCGCCCTCCGTCGTCAAACGGAGTGCAGCCCCGCCCTCAGAGGCGCCGAAACGGCGGAGGTCAATAGCGACCGTGACGGATACTGTGATACGCTAGCGGGCGACCATGTCACCGGAAGACCCTGGAGCGGTCCATACAACATTCGACTGCCGCAGATCATTGAATCTCGATATGGGCTGGTCAGATAGGCAGAAAAAGATACCGACATCACAGGATTTTTATACGGCTAAATTTTCCTTCTATTTCAGCATAATTTGTAGTTGTTGGGTCTTTCGGTCGGCGTGACGTTGAGCTCTGTAAAAAATCCCGCGCAGAGAAAGCACGTTGTAGGCTTTCGAGTAATCGAGTGGGGATAACTCAAACGGCTGCGCTTCGAATCGCGGCACGTTCTCCATCCTGTGGCTTGGCCGCTCGGATCTGACTCTTGGGCTCCCCAGTCGAGTTCTGTAGACCGAGATCGGCCCAAGCTTCCAAGTCGTGCACTGCATAGATCACTCGACCTCCGATCTTTCGGTAGGTCGGTCCAGTTCCGTACGTGCGGTGTTTCTCTAGGGTTCGCCCTGAAAGGCCCAGAAAGTGGCCTGCTTCGGGCGTCCTCAGATAGCGAGAGGGTGCAGGGGCGTCAGTTGAGTTTGCCATGTGCGCAGCCACCAGAGGTCTCCGATTCGGAAGCGAGGGGCATAAGTTTGAGAGGCGGTGTCATCCCCGACCATCCGCGAGCTTACGGTCGGAAGAGTGCCGGGGTCACGACGGCCAGAGCGTCAGGGAACGCCGACCGCAATCCACCGTCCTAACTACCGTCCTAATCGCCGTCCTAGAGGATAGCGTCACAATGGCGTTCGGCTTGTCTGGCTAAATGTTGTTATTTTTCAAGGAGACGATGGTGGGTGATGTAGGGTTCGAACCTACGACCCGCTGATTAAGAGTCAGCTGCTCTACCAACTGAGCTAATCACCCGAACCATTCGTGAGGCGGAGCCTCGCAAGGCCCGTGCCGTCCCGGCTGCACCAGTCCAGGACCGGCGGCGGCGAGGGGGCGTACCTAATGGGAATGGCCCCCGCGCGCAAGGAGATTTGGTCCAGCGTTCCGGTTTGTCGCAGGACCGTATACTGTGGTGGAGCAGGCCGCGCGAGCGGCGGGGAGGACGGACCATGGCGCGGCGGGATCTGTCGGGGGCGGTCGATTTCGCCGTCCTTGAGGCCACGACCGGCGGCGACGACGGAAT
>JBGTEZ010000243.1:0-12115 GCA_041747535.1 Gemmatimonadaceae bacterium | reverse complement strand
GCGAGCTTTCACCGCTTTCTCGACCGGATCTACCTGCTACAGGTCTCGACCCGTGACCGCAGCGCGATCATCGATCCCCTTCCGGTCGGCTCGCCCGCCGGGCTTGGCGCGCTGCTCGAGAGCAAATCGGTGGAAGTCGTCTTCCACGACGCCGACTACGACCTGCGTCTTCTGCACCAGGATTACGGCTGGCACGTCGCCAATATCTTCGATACGCGGATCGCATCCCAGTTACTGGGCATCAAGTCGTTCGGGCTCGCGGCGCTACTGCAACAGTTCTTCGACGTGAAGCTGGACAAGAAGCACCAGCGCGCCGACTGGTCCATGCGCCCGCTCACTCGGGACATGCTGGAGTACGCGGCGCAGGACACGCGGTACCTGCTGCAGCTCAAGGATCACATGAAAGCGGACCTGGAGCGACGCGGGCGCCTGCACTGGGCCGAGGAAGAGTTCTCACGCCTCGAGGGGACGCGCTGGGACGCCGAGGAGGCGATGGAAGGATTCCTCCGGCTCAAGGGCGCGCGCGATCTCACGCGCCCCGAGCTGGCAGTGCTGCGTGAGCTGGTGAACTGGCGCGACACCGTCGCCGCTCAACTGGACCGCGCGACATTCCGGGTGATGGGCAACGAGGTGCTGCTGGAACTCTCCCACAACCCGCCGCGCAGCGTCTCCGAGCTCGCCGCGATCAAGGGGATGCCGAAAGGGATGATCGATCGCGCGGGAGCCGAGATCATCGCTGCTGTCCGGCGCGGTGTCGAGGTACCAGAGGCTGACCTGCCCCGGTTCCCAAAGTCTCAGCGCTGGAACAAGGACAGGGAGTTCGACGCGCGGGTCGTCCGTCTCAAGGGAGTGCGCGATGAGGTTGCGCGTGCGCTCGATCTCGACCCGGGAGTGCTCTGCTCGCGCGAGCGGCTGGAGAACATCGCGCGGGCCGGTGCAAAGAGC
Source organism: Gemmatimonadaceae bacterium (assembly GCA_041747535.1). Taxonomy (GTDB): domain Bacteria; phylum Gemmatimonadota; class Gemmatimonadetes; order Gemmatimonadales; family Gemmatimonadaceae; genus UBA4720. Next base: position 11,170 of record JBGTEZ010000243.1, on the reverse strand, counting down.
GTCGAAGAGCTCGAGGCAGTTCCCGGGCTGAGGCGTTGGCAGATCGAGGTGATGGGAGCAGGATTCATTGCGGCGCTCGCCTAGCGAGTACCGTGCTTCAAACGGCACTGAAGTAGTGAGTAATTAGTCTTGAGCTGAAGGCTGTCAGCTAATCAGTGACAACTCATTACTTCAGTGGCAGTTGGCTTTGAAGACAGCTCTCCGAATCAAAAACCGAGGTATGCCCTCACCCGCGGCTCCATTTTCTCCGGCGTCCAGAACGGAGCCCAGACCAGGTTCACCTCGACCTTCTCGACGCCCGGGATCGATTTGATCTCCGTTTCGGCGTTGGTCATCAGCTCGGGACCGGAAGGACAGGCTGGCGACGTGAGCGTCATATCGACCTTCACGGTGCTGCCTTCGACGGCAACGCCGTAGACGAGGCCCAGGTCGACGATGTTGAGATTGAGATCGGGATCCTTCACGCGCCTGAGCGCGAGCTTCACCTGGTCTTCACTGACTACCCCGCCCCCCGCCACCACTGCTTCGGGAGTCCCAGCTCCGCCTTCATCGCCCATTGCCCGTCCCGGTTTTTTACCCTCGGAGCAATCTAACTACTCTTCTTCGTCGTCTTGCGTACCGGCTTTTTCGCACGCGTGGTCTTGCTCGAGGTGGCCTTCTTCTGGGAGGAGCTGACGCGGCTCTTCGATGCGCGCGCAATCGTCGAACGCCTCGATGATGCGAGACGCCTCTTTGAAACGCGACGGGGCGCCGGGTTCCAGCCTACTTCGCGATCGGCACGGAAAGTCCGCTTGCCGCCCGCCACCTGTGGACCGTCGAGCACGGCGAGGACAGCGGCGTCGGAAAGGTCGGCACGCACATCCGAGATGACCTTCGCCGGGCGCAATGCCCGCGCAGCGTGGACGCGATTGGTGAGCAGGATCACGAACATCTGCCGCTCGGGATCGATCCACATCGACGTTCCCGTGAATCCGGTGTGACCGTACGCGGTCGGACCCAGAAACCGACCCGAGCCGTAATCGCCTTCGGCGGTGTCCCAGCCGAGCGCGCGATGTCCGACTGAGCGGCTGGTGAACAGCTCGACGGTCGGGCGGCTGATGATCTGGACTCCGTTGTATTCCCCGCCGTTCAGCATCATCTGCGCGAACACGGAAAGGTCAGCGGCGGTGCTGAAGAGTCCCGCGTGTCCCGCCACACCGCCCAGAGCGTATGCGTTCTCGTCGTGGACTTCACCACGGAGCGGGTACCCGCGCGGAGGCGTGACTTCGGTTGGTGCAACGCGGTAGCGGAGCGAATCGGCCGGGCGAAAGAACGTGTTGTTCATTCCCAGGGGGGCGAACACGCGCCGGTCGAGAAACCTGTCGAGGGGCTCGCCGGAGACGACTTCGACGAGAAGTCCAAGCAGATCAGCGCCCAGGTCGGAATAGATGTAGCGGCTGCCGGGACGGGATTCGAGCGAGCTGCCTACGACCGCGGCACGCGCTTCGAGCGGGCTCCGGGTGATGCGCCAGATGTCGCGACCCGCCGGCAAGCCGGACGTGTGCGTGAGAAGCTGACGGATAGTGACCTTGTCCTTCTCTCCGCCGTTGAACGTGGGGATATAGTTAACGACGCGCTCGTCCAGGTCGATCTTCTTTTCGTCGAAAAGGATCATCACGGCAGCGGTGGTTCCCACGACTTTGGTGAGCGAAGCTACGTCGTAGATCGTTTCCCGTGCGTCAACGGCGGCGCTGGTGGAGAGCCACGACAGCCGGCCGAAACCCTTCTCCATCACCGCCGCTCCGTTACGTCCAACGACGACGGCCGCGCCCGGGTATCCCCCGGCCTTGATGCCGCGAGCTACCACACGCTCGATTGCCTCGAGGCGGGTAGAGGACATGCCAACGTCCGTCGGTGGCTTGACGGGGAGGCCGTCGCCAGCGCGGGTGACCGTGAGTGCGGTAAGAATGACTCTGAGCAACGCTAACTCCTTGGACTACCGTAATTTATACTGTCGCAGGGCATGGAGGTTCCCTTCCCCTGGGGAGGGGAAACCATATGTGCCGCGAATGGGACGAGGGCCTACAGTTGCCGACGATTCCGGGAACCGAAGGTCACGGGTTCGGTAGGAGGCAACGCTACCCCTTTTTCCGGTGACTAAAATAGCGTCAGAAATGCTCATCGATCAGCTGGATTTGAGGCGCGCCATCTCCGGCGATGAGCGCGCGCTGCAGCGGCTTTGGTCGCGGCACGCGCCGCACATTGACGCAGTCGTTGGGCGGCTGTGCGGAGATCCCGAGCTCGCCGCCGACATATCGCAGGAAGTATGGATGCAGATTTTCAGGGCTCTGCCGAGCTATCGCGGCGACTCACAATTCGGGACGTGGGCGCACCGCATCGCCGTCAACCGCACGCTCAACGCTTTGAGAAAGATCCGCCGGATCGCGAAGCTGGAAGTGGACATCGAGGATGACTCTGCCCTGGTCGAGCCGGACACCGATCGCACTTTCATCGCGGAATCGATCGAGCAGGCGATGACGCGGCTGTCGCCCGGGGCACGAGCGGTGTTCGTGCTCCACGACATTGAAGGCTACACCCACGGTGAGATCGGGGCCGAGCTCGGAATCACCTCGGGCGGATCGAAATCGCAGTTGTTCAAGGCGCGGGCAAAGCTGCGCAAGCTGCTCGCTCACCTCGTAGACGAATCAACCTCTGTTGCAGGGAAGGCACATGTCGCACCTGTCTGAAGATCGCTTCGACCAATTGGTGTCCGCCGAGCGCGCCCGTGATGGCGCGGCTCTCAATAGCTGGGAAACGATTGCCCGGCGCGCGCGCGAAGAAGGGTTGATCCGCGAAAGCCATCCCCAGCGGTGGACAGGGTCGCCGTGGCTGCGTGCCGCCGCCGCCGTCGTGATACTCGCCGGGGGAATCTCGATCGGGCGGTGGAGCTTCCCTGCATCTGCCCAGTCCACAGCCGGCCAGCCCTCGCCGAGCACACCCGTGGCGTCAGCGACGCCGGCGAGCTTCAGGACTGTGGAACAAGCATGGGCGACATTGGACCGCGCCAGCGCCGACTATCAGTCGGCGTCCGCGTTTCTGGCTGCCAGTAACAACCGGGCACCAGGGGTCAACGACAGCTTGTCGATGTACCGCGCCCGCCTCGCCGCGCTCGAGCAGCTGATGGACGCGACGGTTACCGCGCGCGAGAACGCCCCGCGCGATCCTGTGATCAATCAGTACTATCTCGCCGCCCTCGGCGCACGTGAAGCCACCGCCCAACAGCTCGGCGCGGTGCGGCCGGCCAACAATCTCCGGCTCAAGGGGTTCTAGGCGATGATCTCGAGCAAGTGTAGGCGCGGGTACCTGGCTGGCGCGCTCATCGGTATCTGCGTCGTTGCGAGCGGCGCCACCGCGCAGACATCGGTGATGGTTGAAACTGCGCCCGGCTGGTTCGGTGTCACCCTGTCGGATGAAGGGCTGTTCGACGAGCGCGGTAATACGTTTTTCGAAGGATATCCGGTCGTCAGTGAAGTGGAGCCGGGCTCTCCCGCCGCAAAGGCCGGTGTGAGGCCGGGTGATGTGCTCATGTCGTTCAATTCACACGACATGCGCGGCAGCGTGTTTCAGCTGCGGAACTGGCTCAAGCCTGGCGCGCCATTCGTGCTGCAGCTCAGGCGGCACGACGCCGTCAGGGTGGTGAAGGGAACGCTGGGTCGCGCGCCGGAGGGTTGGGAAAAAAGGACGGTCATCAACCTCGGTCCGGGGCAGAGATTCGAGAGTCGGTCAGTCATGACGGAGCGTACTCCCGACGGGACGACACAGCGGGTGATGATCCGCACGCCAATGCCATCCAGAGTTCCGCCGGCGCTGATACCGAATTTTACATTCGGCACCGGTGTCTATCCTTTCGCCGGAATGGAGTTCACCGCTCTCAACGACGACATCCGTGAGCTGCTTGGCGTCAAGCCGGAGGGAGTCTTCGTCACCAACGTCGTCGAGGGTACCCCGGCCCGGATCGCGGGACTCAGGGGAGGCGATGTGCTGCTGCTCGCCAATGGCGTGAAGCTCGAGACGCCAGTGGATCTCGTTCAGGCGATTTCCGAAGCGCAGGACCGCACGCTGAGCCTCAAGATCATCCGCAAGCGGAAGCCGCAGTCCCTAACGCTTCGCTGGTGATTCGCTTCGAGCCTTTTTCGCCGGTGATTCGCTAGGAATCTTTTTCATCGACGGCGCGTTGGGAAGCTTCCTGGCGTCGGGCACGAGCGACGAGTGGATGGCCATGGCCGCGATCGCACCGCTCGCCGCTGCGACGAGCGCCATCTGCGGACCCGGAGCGATGTCTCCCGCCGCGAAAACGTTCCGCACGGATGTGTGATTGCGATCGTCGATGACGAGTCTTCCCATCTCGTCGCGCTTGCATCCGAGCTGGGCGCCGAGGTCATCGGCCGGGTATTGTCCGATCGCGAAGTAAAGACGCTGGCAATCGAGGGACATTCCCCCTTTGAGATCGATGTGCCTGATCTCTCCGGCCTCTGAAACGACGCATTCGATCGGTGCATCGAGCACGGGAACGTTTAGGACCTTGAGCTGGTTCAGAAGCTCCTCATCCATGTCCGGCTTTTCGCCGTCGGTGCAGATGACGATCGCGCGAGTCCACGTCATGAGCGCGAGAGCCATTCCGACCGCCTTCCGCCCCTTGCCGACTACCACCGTCTTCATGTCGCGGGTCTCGTAGCCGTCGCAGTCGGGACAGACGTGCACCGTTTCCCCGTAACACCGCTCGAGACCCGGGATGTCCGGCCAGACATCCTTGATTCCGATCGCGAGGAGAATGCGACGCGCCTCTATACACCGACCATCCCGAAGCTGAACGGCGAACAGCTCGCCGGTCTCGTTAAGAGCCTCGTCTACGACTCCATTCACGAATCTCACGCCGAAACTCTCGCACTCTTTACGGCCGATTGCGCGCAACTCCGGAGAGCGGATCCCCTGGTGTCCGAGATAGCCGTTGATCCCTCTCGTCTCCCAGTTGCGTGGATCTCCGGAATCGACGACGACCACTTTGTGGAGATAGCGCGCCAGCCAGAGCCCGGCGGCGAGCCCCGCGGGCCCGCCCCCGATTACCGCAACGTCATAGCGATCTGATGTCATGACGCGGCCCGGTGCAAGTTCAATTCCTCGCACCGGTGGGCCAGCAACGTGATGTCTAGAACCCGGTTGTGAGCGAGAGCCTGACGGAGCGCGGTGATCCGGGGGTGATGTTGTTGTTGCTGTGGGCGATCGGGTAGTACTTCTCGTTGAACAGGTTCTCGAGATTAATCTGGCCGCGCAAATGAGCCCCGAGTCTCAGGAAGAGCGCGCCATCGACGCGCGTGAACGCGGGAAGGGTCACCTTGTTGTCGATCGCCGCGTACATCTCCGTCTGGTGCACGACGCCGATGCCAAGTCCGAGCCGGGATAGCAGCTGGTGCCTGCTCCAGAACGAGACAGTGCTGCCAGGGACCAGCGGAACACTGGCGCCCGCCGGAGCGGCAGCGGTAGTGCTGGTGATCACCGCGCGCTGACGCGCGAAGCCACCGGCGATTTCCCACGCGGGCGTGAGGGCTCCGCTCACCCCGAGCTCGAATCCGGTGCTGCGCTGGCTCCCCGTCTGAACGGTCAACGAGGGATCGGCGGGTGACGGCGCCCTGGTGTTGGTGCGATCGAGGCGGTAAACGGCGCTGGTGAGGGCAACACGGTCCGCAACATCCCACTTGGCGCCGATCTCCACGTTCTGGAAATGCTCGGGCTCGAGCGCCCTGGTCAGGTCGGTGAGGGAAGAGAACTGATCGCCCGCACTCGGGAGGTGCGACACGCTGTAGCTCGCATAGAGCGACGACGAGATGGCGGGCTTCACGACGAGCCCAACTCTTGGCGAGAACATGCCGTCTGCTCGCCTGAGAGTCGTTCCCGTGCGGTTGTCGTGGTAACGGATCCCGAAGCTCTCGTAACGCACTCCAGCCAACAACTGGAGATGTCGGGAAATCTCGACCTGGTCCTGCGCGTAGACCGACCGCAGGGTGTTCGTTACGTGGTTGTCGGCATCGGTGGCACTCTGCCGGAACGAGACCGGAGCGAAGCTGGTAGGGCTCGACACCGGAACCGACATCGTCGTCGATCCATCGCTGAAGTACCCGGTGTTCCGGAAATTATCGGTCACCTGCCGCCCGAGCTCCACACCCATCAGCAGAGTGTGGCCGATGGATCCGGTGCGAGCCACGCCGGTGAAATCCGTCTGGTTCAGGAGATTCCGCCGGTCGTGTGAGTTGTTATACGCCGCGAGACTCGCCGCCGACCGGTCGGCGCTCACCGTCCCGGGAAAGACATTCTGGTAGAATTTCTCGTACGCGGTGAAGCGCGTGCTGTTCCGGACTCCGAAGCCCTGGCTGGTCCGGTGTGCGAGCGTTGCCGCGGACGAGTGCACTCTCGCATCGGACACGCTTAGCGCGGGATTGCCAAAGAATGTCGAGACGGCGGTCTCGATCGGGCGGCCTCCGTACGAGGGAATGCCGCGATCGACCGTCCGGTGGTCCACGAAATTCTCGTAGCCAAACGTCGCTCTCGTGCTTCCCGAGGGCGTGAGATAGGTCATCGTCGGATGCAGTCCATGCCTTTTCAGGGCGACGCCATCGCGGAACAGCTCGGATTGCTCGTAAACCCCGTTCACGCGTCCCGCGATCCGGTCACTCAGCCCCTGACCCACATCCAGCGTCGTGCGCCGGTTGCGGTACGAGCCGCCCTGCAGAACGAGCTCGCGGAGCGGAGTCCATTCCGCCTCTTTCATCGCGCGATTGATCACGCCCCCTCCGCCCCCGCGGCCGAAGATCATCGCATTCGAGCCCTTCAGAGCTTCAACGCGCTCGACGTTGTAGAGATCCCGGAAATACTGAGCGTCGTCGCGAACTCCATCGATGAAAAAATCCGCCGTTGTGGAATTGCCGCGGATAGTCGGCTGGTCGCGATGGCCTTCACCCTGTCCCATCGTCATGCCGGGGACGTAGCGAACCACGTCACCAAGCCCCTGCATCGAAAGGTCGGAGATGAGCGCACGGTTGATCACTGTGACCGTCTGTGGCAGATCGCGCAGGGGCAACGACGTCTTCGTTGCGCTTGAGATAGCGTCGACGCGGTACCCAGCTCTCGAATGGCGGCCTCCTGACACCTTTACGGTGGCGAGGATCGGAGCGTTAGTGGCGATGCCGGTGTCCGGTATGATCGGCGGCAAAACGAATCCGGTATCGAGGGGGGCCGGGGCGACGAGGGTATCCGGCGGGGTTACGGCTTGCGGGTCCTGGGCCCGGACATCAGTCGCCGAAGCGAGCGAGAAGGCGGCCAGCAGTATTCTGAAAGCGACGTGCATTTATGTGGGAGGTACGTGGCGGTCGAGTCGGTTAATTTGCAGGAGACAGGGCTGAACCTAGCCGTGGTAATCAATCCAGACAAGTAAGGTCGGGATTAAATTTTTCCCCTCACAATCTCTCTTTCGCGCCTGAGCCCAGATGAAAATCGCGGTCGTTGATCCAGCCAGTGGCGTCGCCGGGGACATGTTCCTCGGCGCGCTGGTTGATGTCGGGCTGGACAAGCCCTGGTTGGAGCGGTTGCCCGAGACTCTGGGACTGAAGGGTGTCGGTGTTCGCATCAGTGATGTGAAGCGGTCAGGGGTTCGGTGCGTGAAAGTGGATTTCGACATTCCACCGCAGCCGCACGGGCGGGCTGTGTCGGAGATCCACGCGCTGATCGACCGGGCGGGGATTCCCGGAAACGTTGCCCGGCGATCCCATGCGGCGTTCGATGCGATCGCAAGCGTGGAGAGCGAGATACATGGCGTCTCGACCGAAGCGCTGCATCTGCATGAGGTCGGTTCAGTCGACGCGATCCTGGACATCGTCGGGTCGATCTGGGGTCTGGAGCTCCTCGGGGTCGATGCGCTGTTCAACACGCGCATCGCGCTTGGCGACGGAACGGTGAAAACGGCGCACGGGGTGCTGCCGGTTCCGGCGCCGGCGACGCTCCGGTTACTGGAGGGGCTAATGGTGTCTTCCGGACCAAGCGGATCCGGCGAGCTCACGACGCCTACCGGTGCCGCGCTCCTCAAAGTTCTCTCGAAGGGACACCCGCCGGCCGAGTACATGCCAACGCGAAGCGGCTTCGGCGCGGGAACGCGGGACATCAAGGGCCAGCTCAACGCGGTGCGCATCGTTCTGGGAGAGTCGACGGACGCGAGGCGGGAGGGCGCCGGACAGAATTATCATGCTCAGACCGAGCACCTGCACGTTCTCAGCGCCGACATCGACGACATGTCTTCGGAGGAGATCGCGGGCGCGGCGGAGACGCTCCGCGCACAGGGCGCGCTCGACGTCGTGCTGCTGGCTACGACAATGAAGAAAGGGCGGCCGGGAACGCGGGTCGAAGCGCTGGTGAGGCCAGCCGATTTGGCGAGGATCGAGGAAAAAATTCTGCAGCAGTTCACGACCCTGGGCGTGAAGCGCCTCGACGTCGTGCGAAAGGCCCTGCCCCGTGAATCGAAAGTCGTTAACCTCGGCGGTCACGAGATACGCGTGAAGGTATCCACGCTGCCGGACGGAACGCTCAGGGCGAAGGCGGAGTTCGACGATCTGAACCGGGTGGCCCAGGAAACGATGCGACCGATTGCCGAGCTGCGCGCCGAGATCATGAGTCTTCTGGCGCAGGGAAGCGACACCGAGGTGGCAAAGCGTGGCTGATCTCGATCCGGAACGCCGGCTTTTGGACGCGATCAGATCGGCGGTAGGCCATCGTATCGCTTATGTCTGCTTCTCCGGCGGCATTGACTCGACGCTCGTTCTAGCGGGGTGCGTGCGCGCCGGTGTCGAGACAGTGGCGCTACTCGGTGTCAGCCATTCTCTCCCCGCGGCTGAGCGCGAGGACGCGCACAGAATCGCCCGGGAGCTCGGCGCCCGGGTGGAGGAGGTGCGGACCAACGAGATGGACAGCGAAGCGTACCGGGAGAACAGCGGCGACCGCTGCTATCACTGCAAATCCGCCCTGTACGAAACGGTTCAATCCCTGGCGGATGAGCGGCGTGAAAGCGGCGTAATTCTAGTCGGAACACAGCTCGACGATCTCGGTGAGCACCGTCCTGGTCTCCGCGCGGCTGACGAACGTGGCGTTGTCGCTCCGCTCCTCGATGCGGGTCTCGACAAAGCGGCGGTGCGCTCTCTTGCGCGCCGGTGGAAGCTCTCGAATGCGGATAAGCCCGCTGCGCCGTGCCTGGCGAGCAGAGTTCCGGTGGGAACGGAAGTGACACCGGAGCGCCTCGCTCAGATCGAAGCGGTAGAGGCATTCCTTCGTGCGCGCGACCTCTGGCCGGCGCGGGCGCGGTGGCACGGGACGATCGTGCGTCTGGAGATCCCGCCGGAATTGCTCGCGCGGGCCGTCGAGGAGCCGTTGCGGTCCGAGATACGAAAAGCTTGTCGCACCGCTGGATTCACCTTCGTCGCGCTGGACCTGGGCGGTCTTCAAAGCGGGAGCCTGTCGCTTCCGCTTCTCGCGTCGTGACGGACATTCGCTGGGACCACGATCGTGAGGCCCGAACCGGAATTCCGGAAGTCGTATTCGGTCCGGGAAAGTCGGGCGTGCACCTCCGCAGTCTGTTTCAGGACGAGGAGGGGCTTCGCATTGCATCGCGTTTGAGCGATGAGCAGATGGAGGTGCTCAGCGGATTGGCGACGATTGACCGCGAAGCGCGGGTCGCCGTAAGGAATCCCCGGGTGACGCGGACCATTCCCCCCGTTCCGGTACTGACCGCCGGAACCGCCGACATTCCGGTGGCGCTCGAAGCCGCGGCGATACTCAACGCGATGGGCGTGCCCACTACGAAGCACTTCGACGTCGGGGTGGCGGGAATCCACCGGCTGCAGGCTGTCCTCCCCGAGCTCGAGTCGGCCCGCGTCTGTATCGTCGTCGCCGGAATGGATGGCGCCCTGCCGGCGGTCGTTGCGGGGTTGCTGCGCGCCCCCGTGATCGGCGTACCGACCTCGGTAGGCACCGGAGTCGCCCAGGGCGGAACCGTCGCTCTCCACACGATGCTCGCCAGCTGCAGTCCGGGGCTGGCAGTGGTCAATATCGACAGTGGATTCGGAGCGGCTTGCCTGGCGCTCAAGATCCTCGGCAGCGGCTCGCCCGACTGACTCCCGCTTGACATCCGTGTCATAACACGTAGATTAGATGTTATGACACCCGACCTCCGGAGCGAGCTCAAGCAGACGAAGCCCTTTCGGAGCCTTCAACAGGAGGCTCAGCTCAACATCGTGCGGACCAGCAACCTGCTGGTCGACGCGTTCGAGAAGCTGCTCAAGCCGTATGGGATCACGGGGACTCAGTACAACGTTCTGCGGATCCTGCGCGGAGTCGAGGCCAAGGGGTTGTGCCGCAACGAATTGCGTGACCGGCTGCTGAGCCGCATGCCCGACGCAACCCGGCTCCTAGATCGAATGGAGGAGGCTGGCCTGGTCTCGCGGGCCAGGGACGAAGAGGATCGCCGTCAGGTGGCTACCAGGATCACCGCCAAGGGTCTGGGGATCGTGAACGACCTCGACTCCATCGTCGAGGAGGAACACCAGCGCCGGCTCGGCCACTTGAGCGAGAAACAAACCCGCAAGCTCATCAAGCTGCTGACGCTCGTCCGCGACGCCGACTGAGTTTTTTTGCTCTAATAGGTGTTATCACACTCGTTGTTTCACCCAACCTTCATCAAGGAGCTCCACATGTTTCTCTTTCGCTCACCCAGCAATCGCCAGATCGATATCAGCCTGGTGATCCTCCGGCTCGTCGTCGGCGTCATCTTCGTCGCCCACGGAGGGCAGAAGCTCTTCGTCTATGGTTTTGATGGAATCGCGGGCGCTTTCGGCCAGATGGGAATTCCGATGCCGCAGCTGATGGGACCGTTCGTGGCCCTGGTCGAGTTCGGCGGGGGGCTCGCACTCATGGCGGGCCTGCTCACCCGCCTCGCCGCCCTCGGCCTCGCCGCAACGATGGTCGTGGCGATGCTGGTCGTGCACCTGAAGGCGGGATTCTTCGCCCCCAACGGAATCGAGTTCCCCCTGTCGCTGCTCGGCTCAACGATCATGTTGGCGATCGCGGGCGCAGGGTCCTACTCCATCGACGCGCTGAT
>JBGTEZ010000242.1:0-8734 GCA_041747535.1 Gemmatimonadaceae bacterium | reverse complement strand
GATTCGAGCTGTTTCAGCGACATTCCCATGGTGTGATAGCCCTTGTCCACGTAGACGGTGGTGCCGGTGATGCCGCCCGCGAGCGGGCTCGAAAGGAACGCCGCGACGCTTCCGACTTCTCCCGCAGTGAGTGGCTCGGTGAGCGGCGAGTTCGCCGCGCAATACTCGACCATCTTGTCGATGATGCCGATCGCGCTCGCCGCGCGCGAAGCCCAGGGACCGGCGGAGATGGCGTTGATGCGTACCCCGTACTTCCGTCCCGCCTCGAACGCGAGAACGCGGGTGTCGCTTTCCAGAGCCGCTTTCGCCGAGGACATCCCGCCTCCGTAACCAGGTATCACCCGCTCGCTCGCCATATAGGTGAGCGACAGAAATGATCCGCCCCGGGGTACGAGCGGAGCAAGCCGCGACACCATCGAGACGAGTGAATAGGCGCTGACGCTAACAGCTGTCAGATACCCGGCGCGGCTGGTCTCGAGTAACGGCTTCTTCACTTCGGGGCCGTTAGCCAGCGAATGAATCACGATGTCGAGCGAGTTCCGTCCGAAGTCGGACTCGATCTGCTTTGCGAGGCCATCGATGCTGAAATCACCAGTCTCCCGGTAGCGCTTGTTGGTCCTGATCTCTTCCGGCGCATCGGCGAGCGTGTCGTAGGCAGCGTCGAGGGGATATACCTTCTCGAACTCCAGAAGTTTTCCATTCGCCATCTTGCGCGACTCGTCCATCTTTCCGCGCTCGAGGAGGTTCATGAAAATATTGAGTGCCGGAGGCCATGTTCCGACGCAGACGCTCGCTCCAGCCTCGGCCAGCGATTTCGCGATCGCAAAGCCGAAACCCCCGTCGTCGGCGACGCCAGCGACGAGTGCGCGCTTCCCGGTAAGGTCGATATTCAGCATTCGATTGATATCGCGATTCGCATTGGTGTTGACAAGGGGTCTGGCGCTCGGTCTCTGTGCCGCTGGCGCCGCAGGCGCGCAGGTGAAGGACACCATCGCGGAAAAATCGCCGCTTTTCACCGGCCGCGATGCACTGATCCTGGCCGGTTTCATGGTCGGCACGGTTGCGATCGCGCCGCTGGACGTGCGCCTGGCGGCCGTGCTGCAGAAACCCGGCGCGCAGGAGAACCAGCTTCTGGGAACCTCGGCGACTGCGTTCAAGTTCCTCGGAATTCCCGGGACCGTCGTGATCGGCGTCGGGCTCTACGTCCTCGGACGCGCCGACGGCCAGTTGCGCGTACAGGACCTCGGTCTTCACAGCGTGGAGGCCGTCCTACTCGGCACTGCCGCGAGTTTCGGAATCAAGATGCTGGCTGGGCGCGCCCGGCCCTATGTAGACTTGCGTAACCCCCACAACTTTCAGCTGGCCCGCGGATTTTCCGGAGATGACTTTCAGTCGTTTCCTTCGGGACATACGACCGCGGCGTTTGCCTTCGCTTCGGTGCTGAGCAGGGAGACGCAAATGTGGTGGCCAGACTCGAGGTGGTACATCGGTACCGCCGCGTACGCCGGCGCGACGCTGGTCGGAGTTTCACGCATGTACGACAACATGCACTGGGCGAGCGATGTGCTGGGCGGCGCGGCGATCGGAACTCTCTTCGGCCTCAAGGTCGTGAAGTACAATCACTCGCACCCGGGGAACAGGATCGACCGCGCGCTATTGAAAGGCAATCGCTCGGCGCCGCCAGTGCCGATCCCGCTGGTCACGTTACGGTTTTGATGAGCAGCAGCAGCCGGGCACCAGCGGGCAACGCGTGCAGCTGAACGGAATTTTCATCCTGGCCGAGATCACCGGCGAGATCGAGGAAAGAATCCGCCGCATCAACGAGCAATACGATCCCCGCCTCGCGAGATATAGACCGCCCCACATCACGCTCACCGGCTCCTCGGGTGCGGGCCCGATTCCGCCATTCGTAACCGCTGAAGAGATGCGGGACAAGTTGGAGCCTGTCACCTCGGTGATCCCTCCAATAACGGTGAACTTTCTGCCGCCGCAACGCTTCATGCAAACGGATATCATCGTGCTCCCGCTCGACCCTCACGGCGCCCTGAGGGCGCTGCACGACGGTATCATTACGAGTGGCCTCCCTTTCGCGAGAGCTCGGTACACCTTTAGCCCTCATTGCACGCTCAGTCTCTACCAGACTCTGGACGCGGACTCCAGGCGCGAGCTCCTCAAGGTCAGGATTCCCGAGCCATTCGTGATCAGCGCCATCCAACTCTATCACACCCGTGATCCTCAACCGTCAAAGAAGCTGCTGGAGCTGCCGCTAACCGGTGAATCCAAGAAAGATTGAAGTCGCGTGGCGCGCGCTGTGGATGCGCGTCATCGGACAGCTCCTGCCCGGACCGAGCCGGACCAGTCCGCCCGATCCCGCTGTCGAGGACTACGCCGTCCTCTTCATGCGATACGAGCGGATCGGCGACATGATCATGGCGACGTCTCTCATCCGGGTGATCGCTTCGGCGCTGAAGAGCGGAAAAGTTGATGTGCTGGCAACGCTGGGCACCGCTCCGGTGCTCGAGGGAAACCCGCACGTCGGCAAGGTTCTCACGCTCGAGCGGAAATCGGTGCGCAGCTATCTCGGCCTGATGCAGACCCTCCGAAAGCACAGGTATACGGTGATGGTCGACGGCCGCATCAACAATCCGCCGGTTTTTACGTCGACGCCCCTGCTCATGTTCGCCGGCAGGGCCCGGTTCAGGGTTGGCGCGGGAGGGGAAAGCGAGCCGCGCATTTACAATGTCTCGCTTCCGGAATGGGATCGCTCCACTCACTACATCGATGGATCGAAGCGTCTGGCTATACCGTTCGGCATCGACCCGGACGGTGTAGACTGGCAGCCCGAGCTGTTCCTGTCGCGGGAAGAGAAAAGCCGCGCCGACGCCCGGTGGAATGAAGCGGCCATCCGCCTCGCACGACCCTCGACGGGAGCTACCAGAGTGGGGAAGCGCCTGCTCGTGAATCTCTCGGCATCAGAGCCGAAGCGCCGCTGGCCCGACGGAAAATTCGTTGCCGCTCTCCAGACAGCGCGCGTCGTCGCCGGCAATCTGCCAATTGTTGTGATCGGCATGCCGAGCGAGTGGAACAGCGTCCAGGAAGTCGCTAGCGCGGTGAACGGACTCGGTGTGCGCACGCCGCAGCTGCGCGACGCATTTGCCCTGGTGGGAACCGCGGATCTGGTCTTTACGCCCGACACGAGCATCTCACACGCCGCATCCGCCTTCCGAAAGCCCTCGCTGGTTCTACTCAAGCGTGACCACAAGCAGTACGCGCCCTACAACACTCCGGGCGAAGTGATTCTCTGGGGAGAACAGGAAATCCAGCAGCTTCCCCACGAGCGCGTATCGGCGGCGCTGGTGCGCCTGATCGACCAGTTCGGGCGTTAACATCGGGCGGTGCTGATCGTCTAACGAGATACCGGACGAATCTCCCCCGATGAGGGATTATGGCGCGACAGGCGCTGGTGTTGGCATTGATTCTCGCAACTGCTGGCGCTCTCCCCGCCCAGGACACCCATGACCATCCCGCGCCGGCCGCGCCCAAGCCTCAACCAGCATCCAGGGTGAGCCCTTCGCCGAGCGACTGGAAGTCCGACGCGATGGCGCGTCACATGGCCTACAGCGCCAGCCGCCCACTCACGCCCGCCGATTCAGCGCGCGCCAATCACGTGATCAACGAGCTGCGTCAGGCGGTGGCGCGATACCAGGACGTCCGCGTCGCGGAAGCCCACGGCTACAGGATGTTCGCGCCCCAGCTCAAAAATCAGCCGCAGTATCACTTCACGAAGAACTGGAACGCCATCCGGAACCAGTTCGGGTTCGATCCGGCGCGGCCTACTTCGCTGCTGTACAGGCGCGATGACCGCGGCGAGCTGGTGCTCACCGGCGCCATGTATACCGCATCGAAGCGCACTTCCGAGGACGAGCTCGACAATCGCGTGCCTCTCAGCGTGGCGCGGTGGCACCGTCATGTGAACTGGTGCATCCCAAAGCGTTCGGAGAAGGATCGCTGGTACGAGACGAAGGATGGGCGGCCGGTTTTTGGGCCGCTGGGTGTCTCGACCGAACGGGCATGCGAAGCCGCGAACGGCCGATTCATCGCCCAGGCGTTCGGATGGATGGTGCACGCCAACGTCTTCGCGGGAAATGACCTGCGCTCCATATGGCACGACGACCACATGAAGCACGATCATGATGCGATGCTCGGAACTCCGAAGAATCCGTAGATCCGCTCGTTGAAGCCAGGGTAAAGCCGCGTGGGCGGGGCAACTGGGTCGCGATATTTGCAAGCGCTGACGCCGGGTCATACTTTGGATTCCGCCCAAACAGCTCGTGACGTAAGGGCGACAACTTCATCCGGAGTCCGTCCATGAATCGCTTCGTACTGCTTCTGCCGTTCGTCTTCGCCGTACCCGCTCAAGCCCAACAGGCCGCCCGCGCGAATCCAGGGCTCGCCGTCGGAGCGGTGAAGGGGATGTGGCAGGCGATGACCAACTACATCACTACCGCCGCGGAACAAATGCCCGAGAAAGACTATGCCTTTCGACCGACCCACGACGTTCGGACTTTCGGCGAGATGATTGGGCACGTTGCCGGAGCGCAGGCGATGATTTGCGCCGCCGCACTCGGTGAAAAGGGCGGGGCTGAAGACGATATCGAGAAGACCGCCAAGACGAAAGCAGCACTGGTTGCCGCACTCAAGACCACCACTCAATACTGCCAGCGCGCGTACGCCCAATCCGACGCCGCTAGTGCCACCATGACGACGCTGTTCGGCAATTCAATGCCGCGCATGAATGCCCTGGCGATGAACGCGACTCATAACGCCGAACATTACGGCAACCTCGTGACGTACCTGCGCATCAGAGGAATGGTGCCGCCGTCCAGTCAGGCGCCGCCACAGATGTGACGACGCTCAGAGGGAATTGGCCGCGCCCGACGCAGCGCCGAACTTGTCGCGGGCTCTCGCATCTACTTGACGTTGATGCGCTGTGTGCGCTTCACTCCGGTCGGCACGGCGAGACTCTCGATCAGGAAGTCGTAGGCACCACGCTCGGGCGGGTCGAACTCGAAGTCGAAAGTCTCTCCGACCGCTACTACCTGTAGCGCCCGGCGCGACGTCGCTTGTACCGCCGGGAGATCCGCGCCGTCCTTGGCGAGAGCCTTCCAGCTCACGAGGGTGGTGTCACGTCGCAGTGAGAAGCGAGCGGGGACGGCAACTCCGATGTTGATCAGCCTCAAGCGATGCGTGACGCCATAGGCCATCGTCACGGGGGGAGGCGCGGAGTCACCGTTGACGAGGACATGGGGCGGTTGATTCTCTCCGTCCCAGCCCGCTATGTAGATGTGGTCGGTTTGCGGGTCGAACTGCTTTCCCGGCTCGAGCACGACGATCGCTCCGTACAATCCGGATGTCAGCTGCTCGAGATCGTTGAGATGAGTGTGATAGATGAACGTCCCTGCCCGCGGGAGCGTCAAGTGCGCGATGAACGAGTCCCGCGGCGCGATGTGCGGAGCCACTCGCTTTCCAGCTCCGCTCCATCCGGCCACACCGTCCGAGTAGCTCTCCAGCTCGATGCC
Organism: Gemmatimonadaceae bacterium; assembly: GCA_041747535.1. Lineage (GTDB taxonomy): Bacteria > Gemmatimonadota > Gemmatimonadetes > Gemmatimonadales > Gemmatimonadaceae > UBA4720. The sequence goes on along the minus strand of JBGTEZ010000242.1, from coordinate 3,155 downwards.
GTGCCAGTGAACTCCGGTTGGCTCAGCCAGCCGGTTGAACACGGTGATGTCTACCGGCTCTCCACGTGTAAGCAGGAGAGTGGAGCCAATTGGCTCGGTGGAGTCGGAACGTGGCGCCATTGAATCCCGCTGCAGCACAAATGCCATCGATCGATGCGCGCGTCCGCGGCGCGCGCCTTCCTGGACGAACAGTCTGAGCGTGCGCGCGGGCGGCTCCGGGGCCGGTTTCCAGGTTTTCCCAGGGTCAACCGTTATTCCCATCACCAACCCGGCCATGTGGTCGCCGGGATCGTGGGTGTAATTGACGTGGTGTCGCGCCGGAGGCCGGTCGAGCCTCGCTTCGGGGGTGACATGAAATCCGGTGTGGCAATGGAACAACCAGTTTCCCGGACGATCCGGAGTCCACGACATGGCAATCGTCCGCCCCTGCCGAATCATCTCGGTCGCCACGCGCCGGCGTTTGTCCGGGGCATAGACTGTATCACGCCTGATATCGCCGAGCGATGCAACAGTGTAGTAGAACCCGTGCAAGTGCATGGGATGCGGTCGCGCGCTGGCGTTGATCACTCTCCACCGCAGGGTATCCCCAACCGTTGCTTCCAGGCGCTCGGTGTAAGGCCAGGACTTGCCATTGATCGTGAGCGCGTTCTGATAGGGCGGCGGGCCATTCCACATGCCCCAGATATTGATGACCATCACGCGATCATTTTTCATGGCGCCGGCGGAGTCGACCACAAATGCGCCTGCGAGCTGCTCGCGCTCGATTGTTCCGGGATCGGGCGGACCATTCCTGTCCCGATATCGTCCAATGATACCGCGATACAGGTAAGTGCCCGGCGCTCCGGCGGGGAACCGAAAGGTCCGTGTTTCGCCCGGCGCCAAACGAACGCTGTCGCTCGATTCGGTTGGCCGCGTATAAAACCCGTCGATCGTAACGGCTGAATCCGGGAGCGCATTCCGAATCGTCGCTTCGATGATCGTACCAGCTGGAACGCGGATCAGGGGACCAGGAATCGCCGGCGCCCTTCCCTCCTCCGCGAAAGCGTCGACGTCGATGTAAGGACCATTGCGCGCCTGCGGATACCAGCGTGCTCGCTGCACGACGAGCTTGAGCGTCAGCACGTTCCCGCGCACCCTGCCTGCGGGCTCGCGATTGTCGTTCGCCCTCACGAGGGGAAACGGAAGAGCCGACAGCATCGTGCTCGACCCGGTGGCGGGGACGGTCGGTACCAGCAGCACTATTGATAGAACAGCCAATGAACGCGGAACCCTGAGCATTGCCGTCCTCTGGAGCTGAGGGGGGCGCGCGAACCGGAGGCCTAACATAGGTGTTGAGGCTCGCCGGGCAAAGGCCGGTTATTTTGTCCCCATGCCTCCACAGTTCATCTATGTAATGAAGGACCTGCGCAAAGTCGTCCCGCCTTCGCGGGAGATCCTGCGCGGTATCTGGCTCTCGTTCTATCCCGGCGCCAAAATCGGCGTCCTCGGCGCCAATGGGGCCGGCAAATCATCGCTGCTCAAGATCATGGCGGGCGTCGATCAGGATTTTCAGGGCGAGGCCTGGGCTCACGCCGGGACACGGATCGGCTTCCTGTCACAGGTGCCGCACCTCGACGAATCGAAGAACGTTCGGGAAAACGTCGAAGAGGCGGTCAAGCCGACACGGGACCTGCTCCGGAAGTTCGAAGAGATCTCGAATAAGTTCGCGGAGCCGATGTCGGACGACGAGATGACGAAGCTATTGGATCAGCAGTCCAAGGTTCAGGAAAAGATCGACGCCGCGAATGCGTGGGATCTCGACCGGAAGATCGAAGTCGCGATGGATGCGCTGCGCCTGCCGCCGGCCGATGCGGATGTGCGGAAGCTGTCAGGCGGCGAGCAGCGCCGTGTCGCGCTTTGCCGCACGCTGCTCGAGGAGCCGGACATGCTCCTGCTCGATGAGCCGACCAATCACCTCGATGCCGAATCGGTCGCCTGGCTCGAGAGATATCTCGCCGAGTTCCCCGGGACGGTGGTCGCGGTGACGCACGACCGGTATTTCCTCGACAACGTCGCCGGCTGGATACTGGAGCTCGATCGCGGCGCGGGAATTCCCTACGAGGGCAACTATACCTCGTGGCTGGACCAGAAACGCACGCGACTCGCCACCGAGGAGAAGCAGGCCTCGGCGCGTCAGAGAACTCTCGAGCGCGAGCTGGAGTGGGTGCGGATGTCCCCACGCGCGAGGCAGTCGAAGAGCAAGGCCCGCATCCAGAAGTACGAGGAGATGGCGAGCGCCGCGGGCGACGAGAAGGTGATGCAGAACGAGATCGTCATTCCGCCTCCGGCGCGGCTCGGCAACGATGTTGTGATCGCAAAGGGATTGAAGAAGGCGTACGGCGACAAGGTTCTCTTCGACGACCTTTCTTTCTCGCTCCCCCGCGGCGGGATCGTCGGGATCATCGGCGCAAACGGCGCGGGCAAGACGACGCTCTTCAGGATGATCGCCGGGAAGGAGAAAGCAGATGGCGGTACGCTGACCGTTGGCGACACGGTGCAGATCGCATACGTGGATCAGGGTCGCGAGCTGAACGAAGACAACACCGTCTACAAGGAAGTGAGTGAGGGGAGGGACGTCATTCAGGTAGGGAAGCGCGAGATGCAGGCGCGCGCCTATCTCGCGAGCTTCAACTTCAAGGGACCTGACCAGCAGAAAAAGGTGAAAGATCTTTCCGGCGGGGAGCGGAACCGGCTCCACCTTTCGAAGTTGTTGAAATCCGGTGGCAATCTGCTTCTGCTGGACGAGCCCACTAACGACCTGGACGTCGACACGCTGCGTGCGCTGGAAGAAGCGCTGGTCGACTTCGCCGGATGCGCGGTGGTGATCACCCACGACCGGTGGTTCCTTGATCGCATCGCGACGCACATTCTCGCGTTCGAGGGGAACTCCGAGACCGTGTGGTTCGAGGGGAGCTACCGCGACTACGCCGAGGATTTCAGGAAGAGGAAGGGGGCGGATGCGGATCGGCCGCACAGGATCGCGTACAGGAAGCTCGTGCGAGCGTAGCGGCGGTAAGGGAATCGAAACGTCCCCTCGATAAGGCGACCAACGAGCTGGTAGCCGTCAGATGGAAAGCCGACAGCCGCCTGGTGGACTACTGGACGACCGTTCTATC
>JBGTEZ010000241.1:0-12584 GCA_041747535.1 Gemmatimonadaceae bacterium | reverse complement strand
AAGGTCACGCTCGGCCCCAAGGGACGTAACGTCGTCATCGACAAGAAGTTCGGCGCTCCGACCGTCACCAAGGACGGCGTCACCGTAGCCAAGGAAATCGAGCTGTCCGATGCGCTCGAGAACATGGGCGCCCAGATGGTGAAGGAAGTCGCGACCAAGACGTCCGACCTCGCCGGAGATGGCACCACCACCGCGACCGTTCTGGCCCAGGCGATTTTCCGCGAAGGCTTGAAGAACGTCACCGCCGGCGTCAACCCGATGGCGCTCAAGCGCGGCATCGATCAGGCCGTTACCGCAGTTGTCGACGAGCTCAAGAAGATGAGTGTCCCGACCAAGGGCAAGAAGGAAATCGCACAGGTCGGTTCCATCTCCGCGAACAACGACAAGGAGATCGGTGACCTGATCGCCGACGCGATGGAGAAGGTAGGCAAGGACGGCGTCATCACCGTCGAAGAGGCAAAGGGCCTCGAGACGACGCTCGAGACCGTGGAAGGCATGCAGTTCGACCGCGGCTACCTCTCGCCGTACTTCGTCACCGATCCGGACAAGATGGAAGCGGCGCTCGAAGACGCGCTGATTCTGATCCACGACAAGAAGATCTCTTCGATGAAGGATCTCCTCCCGATCCTCGAGAAGGTCGCTCAGATGGGGAAGCCCCTGCTCATCATCGCCGAGGACATCGAGGGTGAGGCGCTGGCGACCCTGGTCGTCAACAAGCTCCGTGGCACGCTCCGCGTCGCCGCGGTCAAGGCTCCGGGCTTCGGCGATCGCCGCAAGGCGATGCTCGCCGACATCGCCGTGCTCACCGGTGGACAGGTGATCTCCGAGGAAGTCGGATTCAAGCTCGAGAACGCCGTCGTGACCGATCTCGGTCGCGCCAAGCGGATCGTCGTCGACAAGGACAACACCACGCTGATCGATGGCGCCGGTGAGGACGACAAGATTCAGGGCCGCATCAAGGAGATCAAGTCAGCGATCGACAAGACGACCTCTGATTACGACAAGGAGAAGCTGCAGGAGCGTCTGGCCAAGCTCGCCGGCGGTGTCGCGGTGATCAACGTCGGTGCCGCAACCGAGAGCGAGATGAAGGAGAAGAAGGCGCGGGTCGAGGATGCGCTCCACGCCACGCGCGCGGCGGTCGAAGAGGGAATCGTCCCCGGCGGCGGCGTCGCGTTCATTCGTGCGCAGAAGGCCTTGAAGGGGCTCAAGCTCGCCGAGAGCGACGAGCAGATCGGTGTCGACATCATCCGTCGCGCCATCGAAGAGCCGATGCGTATCATCGTTCAGAACGCCGGTGGTGAAGGCTCGATCGTGGTCGAGAAGATCCGCACCGCGAAGGAGAACAATTACGGCTACAACGCCCTGACCGACGAGTACGAGGATCTGGTCGCGGCTGGCGTCATCGACCCGACCAAGGTCACCCGCACCGCGCTGCAGAATGCGGCGTCGATCGCGGGACTGCTGCTGACGACCGAAGCATTGATCGTCGAGAAGAAGGAGCCCGCCGGCGCTGGTGCGCAGGGTGGACCTCCGGGCGGCGGTGGGATGGGAGGGATGTACTAGACCGGGTCACATCGGTTTGGTAATGAGAACGGAGCCCGTATTACGGGCTCCGTTTTTTTGTGTGTAGCAACGGCGCTATGGACTGCGACAAGGACGACGGGTTTTGAGTTTACCGCTCTTGCGTTATCCGTTTTTGAGTTTAGCCGCGCCATTCGTTCGAGCAGCATCGTTTCGCACGGACTCGGTTCTCACGCAAAAACGGTGAACTCAAGAACGGTAAACTAGAAACCCGTCGCAACTCCAGATCATCTCTCTCGACCTTCGCCTTCAGCAAGCCCGAGACACTCGAGCAGCTTCGCAAACCGCGGATCCCCGCTGATGGCGTCGTATAGAGGAAATCTTATGCCGAGTCCGAGCGTGCACGCCCGCTCTTCGCACGCCTTGTCGAGCCACTCGAATGCGCGATCGGGCTCATTCAGGTTCGAGTAGATCCAGGCGATGAGAGTCGGCCCCACATATGAGCGCTGAGCCCGCTCGAGAAGATCGTCGAGCACGGCGCGCGCTGACTTTTCCTGCCCGGCCATGGCGTACACCGCTCCGAGCAGCGCGCGCAGGAAATTCACCTCCGGCGAAATCGACAGTCCGCGCTCGGCGTGGCCGATCGCCTCCTTGTGCATCCCTTTCGCCGCGTAGGAGAGACTGATGCCGAGCAGGCCGAGGAAAGACGCCGGATCGCGCTCGAGCGTCTTTTCACACTCGGCGATCGCCTTGTCGAATTCCCGGCCGTGGTACGATACCAGCGCGGCTATCCCGTTGGTCGCGGGTGACAGCGGATCGAGCTCCTGCCCGAGCGCCGCTGCCGCCGCCGCCTCACGCTGCCGTCCCAGTGTGCTCAACAGCCACGCCTGATAGGTGTGGGCGAGGGCGTAGCGCGGATTGAGATCGATGGCCTGCCGGTATGACGCGCCCGCCGCATCCCAGTCCCAGCCGAGGAGCTGAACGAGTCCAAGCGACGTTCGCGCTTCGGCGAGCTCGGGTGCGAGCTCCACTGCCCGGGTCGCCGCGGCAAGCGCTTTTGGAATGACCATGCCGGGCGGCAACATCGCGTAGAGCCCGGGAATACTGTAGCCGTCGGAGAGTCCGTGATATGCGAGCGCGTACTCGGGATCTCGCACCAGTGCCTGCTCGAAGTACAGCATGGCCTTCTGCGTCATTCCGGGAATGTTCCAGCGGTACCAGCAATGCCGCCCGCGCAGATACAGCTCGTACGCCTCGACGTTTTCCGTGTGCCGCATCGCCAGCGCTTCGCCCTGCGCTGCCGTCAGCTTCACCTTCAGACGCTCGACGATGCTGCGCGCGATCTCGTCCTGGATCTCGAAGACATCCTTGAGCTCACGGTCGTACCGCTCCGACCAGATGTGGAAGCCGTCGGCCGTGCTCACGAGCTGCGCGCCGATGCGGACGTGCTGACCCATCCGGCGCACGCTGCCCTCGAGAACGGTGCGAACATTGAGCAGCTGCCCGATCTCCGCGATGCTGAGGGACTTTCCTTTCAGGGCGAACGATGACGTCCTGGCTGCGACCTTGATGGTGGGGATTCGGGACAGGGCGTTCAGGATCTCCTCGGTGATACCATCCGAGAAATACTCGTTGTCCGCGTCGGCGCTCATGTTGGCGAAGGGGAGAACACCGATCGATGGCATCTCCGTTTCGCGCACGCGTGCAGCCGTTGCGTACGGACCGGACCGGTATCGGAGAGACTCCTGCCGTGTCGGCGTCAGCGACCCGCGCGGCACCGATGGCGGTGTCGATGAGCCTGTCTCCGCCGTCGTTTTTTGCGCCAACGCGCGCACCAGGTCTTCTGCTCCGGCGTACCGGTCCGCCGGATCGCGCGCCAGAGTCCGCATAACCACCGAATCGAGCCACGTCGGGATTTCCTTTCTCGCGACGGAGGGGCGCGGCGGATCCTCGGTGAACCGCTTCACGAATCCTTCCTTACCGGCGAAAGGAGGTTTCCCGGTGAGCATCTCGTAGAGCGCGCACCCCAGACTGTACGTGTCGGTACGGCCATCGAGCTGACGGTCTCCCATCAGCTGCTCGGGACTCATGTACGCCGGAGTGCCCGGTCCGCCCATTCCCGTCCGGGTGAGCTGCTGCACCCCTCCGACGTCGATCGCCCGCGCGATGCCGAAATCCGCGACGACCGCGTGCCCGCCGGAGATGAGGATGTTCTCGGGCTTGATGTCGCGGTGGATGACGCCCTGTGCATGGGCGTACGCCAGAGCATCCGCGACCTCGCTGGCAATACGCACCGCCGCGTCGATCGGCAGCTGTCGTTCCCTGCTCATCCTCGCGCGCAGTGTTTCACCGCTCACGTAGGGCATCAGATAGTAGAGCAGCGCCCCCACGTGCCCGGAGTCGTGGAGCGGAAGAATGTGTGGGTGCTGGAGCCGAGCGAGCAGCCGGATCTCGCGGATGAAGCGAAGCTCGCCGGAGTCGGAGTTCGGATCTCCGTTCAGGACCTTGAGGGCAACCTGTCGCTCGTGACGGGAGTCGCGCGCGAGATACACCGTCGCGAAGGCGCCCTGGCCGATCTCACGTCCGATCTCGTAGCGGCCGGCCAGCGCGGCGCGAAGAGCAGCGAGCGGATCCTCTGGGGCGGGGGAAGTCACCGCACCAACTTACCCGCCCTGGCTCACACCAGCCAGATATTCCTGGGGGGCTACGCGTCGATCGTGATCCAGACCGGGCTCTCGAGATAGATCGGCTTCTCTTCGCGGCGTGAGTGAATCAGCCGGAGAAACCAGTTTTCTTCACGAGGCTGCCCGCCGTGCTCCATGATCAGCTTTGCCAGCTCCGCGACCTGCTCCGGGTCCATCCTGAGGCAGCCGTGCGACGCCGCGGAGCCGAGGCTCTCGACTGCTCCCGTTCCGTGGATGTAGTAGTCCGGTTCCTTGAAGAAGATCTTCACGACCTTCATCGGGTTCTGGGGATCGCCAGGGCCTCTCGCTTTCTTCCCACGCGCCCAGTCCGAGTTCGGCGGCGGGCGCCAGCTGGGATTCCAGATCATTTTCCTGATCCGAAACGTCCCCTTGGGAGTCGGATAGTCATCGGTCCCGACGGCGACCTGAAAAGTCTTGAGCGTTGTATCGCCGCGCTTCACGTAGAGCATCCGCTCGGACACGCTGGCGCGAATCTCGATCGGCAGCTCCCGGGGAAGAGCTTGCTCCCCGAGCGAATCCTTGAGGGCGGGTACAGCGGTAGAGGGCAGGCCAATTTGCGCCGACCCGGGTTTCGCGACAAGAAAAAGGAGGGCGGCGAGTACCGCCCGAATGATGGACGAGGTATGCATTTATCTGATCAAGGGTTGATTGCCGGTATTGAGTCTACACCCTATTACAAATGCCGTTCCGCTGGCTTCGTCGGCGTCCGGCCTGATCCAAGGAGCCACTCGACGGCTTCGGCGGCGATGTTCGCCGGCACGGTGTGCCCGCCGGAAAATTCGCGAAAAATCACCGGGTATCCGTCGCGCTCGAGCCTCGGGACGATGCGGCGCGAGCAGCGAGCAGCGGGGAGAATGACGTCGTCACTCCCGTGCGAAATGAATACGGCGGGGTTTCCCGTGTTGGCCGGAAGCGTCAGGAACCCGGGTGAAAACGCGATTACGTGCGTGAACAGCTCGGCGTTGCGCAGCCCGAGCGACAGCGCATACGACGCTCCGTCGGAGAAGCCTTCGATCGCGACTCGGCGCGGATCGATCACGCACTGCTGAAATGCCTTCGCGAGGGCGTGATCGATGAAGTCGACGTCGGCTCCGAATCCGCCGTCCAGCAGGTCCCACTTGCCTTTCCTTGCATCCGGTGCCAGGAGAATCATCCCGTGGGCGTCAGCCAGTCTGCGAAAGGGCTGGATCGCATCGTGGGCGTTCGATCCCGCCCCGTGCAGCATCAGTACGAGGGGAGCGGGACGCATTTGGTCGCGGTTCTCGGGCACGTACAGCACCCCGTCGCGCCCTTCGCCGAGCGCGAGTGGGTGCACTCCGGAACCGATGCCGGTCACGCGCGGGTGCGGCCGCGCGGTGATCACACCGTTCTCGCTCTTCCTCGCTTTTCTGCGCCCGCCCGCCGAATCCTTTCCCACGCCGACCTCCCTCGGTCAGACAATGCCGGATGCGTACCAACGCGACGGGAATCACACTCATTGCTCCGAATCCCTCCGGCTGTACCTTTATTCGGTGACGCCCCGAATGCTCAAAGGAGTGTGGGATGACGACGAGCAAGGAAACCGAATGGATGAATCATCCGCGCCTCAGGAAGCTCGTGACCGCGGTGAACGAGCTCACCCTCGCGGAGCGTCTCACCCTCGTCAAGGGTCTCGTGCCGGCGATCGCGGACGAGCTGTCCGACACGGAGTATGAGAAATTCGTGGACTCCATCCGCTTGAAGGGAGAGCGTTTCCACGAAGCCCAGTCGCACCCGGGCGAGGGAAGGGCGGAGCGGAAGGTTCCGGGCGAGCGCGACATCGAGGGGCGCTAGTCCATGAATCTGACTGTCATCCTCGGGATCATCATCGCGGCTGCCATGGCTTTCGCGCTCTACGCCGGCAACAATCGGCGAAAGCCCAGGCCCTGAGCTAAAGGCCGAGCCCGAGCTGCACTGTAGCTGCCACCGGCGCGCTGTTGCCGGCGATGAACGGGCCTACCACGCGATCCTGTGCCGCTGCGGTGAGGCGTCCCTTGAAGCGCGCTTTTCGCAAGGAGTCTCCAACTGTCCTGAGCGCGGTCCGCGGATCGTTGCAGGTCTCGCTCAGGTGAGCGAGCACGATGTTGTTGAGCCCCGCGTGGATGCACCGGCTCGCGGTCTGGGCGGCAATGCGGTTGCTCAGATGGCCGAACTTCCCGCCGATTCGCATCTGAACTGACATCGGGTAAGGGCCGGTTCTCAGCATGCCTTCGTCGTGATTCGCCTCTAGCACGAGCAGATCGAGGTGATCCATCACGCGCAACACGCTCTCACTGACATGCCCCAGGTCGTAAATGATCCCCGCCCGCACGCCATCACTGACGCACGTCACGATCACTCCGATTGGTTCGCTCGCATCATGCGCGACGGGAAAGGTCTCCAGACGAAAGTCGCCGATCTCGACGCAACTGCGACGAGGTGTCAGGATCATCTTCTGATCCGACCAATCGGGACACATCATCCTCGTACCGGCGGTCGACACGATCGTCCAACCCCATTTCTTCGCCGCTGCTCCGACTCCCTTCGCGTGATCGGTGTGCTCATGCGTCACGACCACTGCCTCGATCGACTCGGGAGCAACCCCTGCCGTCGTGAGGCGCTTCTTGAGGACTCTCGGCGCAAACCCGGCGTCGACGAGGATGCGTGAACCCGCCGCCTCGACGAGGATGGCGTTGCCACTGCTTCCACTGCCAAGAACCCAAAGCTTCATCTACGCGCTCCAGCGGCCACGGTGCGCTTCAGCCAGCTGCTGCCGCGCGCTTTTCCCGAGCTTCACGTGGCGGCGCGCCATTGCACGCTCGGCCACCTCGAGAAATCTAGTGAGATCGAACGTGTCGTAAGGCTCGGAATCTCCCCATGAGAACGGAGGAACGACCTTTGGCGGCATCACGCCTCCGAACACGTTTGCGCCGGCGCCGATGACAGTGCCGGTGCTCAGCATCGTGCCGATTCCAGTCTTGGCGTGGTCGCCGAAGAAGGTTCCGAGAAATGTCTGACCGGTGTTCCGCGGTCCGGACCGCGTCCACAGCTGAACCGGTCCATAAGTGTTCTTGAGGTTACTCGTGGTCGTGAGCGCGCCGAGATTCACCCAACGCCCGAGGTATGAGTGGCCGACGAACCCGGCGTGGCCCTTGTTCGCGTGACCAACGAAGATGGTGTTGCTCAGCTCGCCATGAACCTTGCACACATCTCCAATCGACGAGCTCCCTACCCGGTCGCCGAGGATCTGCGTCCCGCTGCCCACGTACATCGGACCGGCCAGATGGGTGAACGGGGAGATGACGGCTCCTTTCCGCACCAGGATGGGACCGCCTGACACGTCGAACACCACGTTTGGTCCGATCTCCACCCCTTCTTCGACGAAGACTTTGCCTTTCCCGTAGACGGTGAGGTCGGGCGTCGCCATCACGAGACTTTTCGCGCGGCGCGGGATGTCCTCCACCAGCTGGTCGTTGAGTGACGCGATGAAATCCCAGACTTCATTCACCCAGCGTCCAGTCACCTTTCGTCCGCCGAGACTGGTCTGGATCGTTCCGAGATCGAGGGTGCCGTCGGCAAATCTGGAGACTGACACGGGGCGCGCGAGTCTCACCGCGCACGCCAGCCCTTCGCACATCAGCAGGTCGAACGGATCGAGCTTTTGCTCGAGTGAAATCACGCACCGGCTGTTGACGACGACAGATCCGGCGGGAATCTCGGAGCTCGCGGCGACGGCCGGCGGCGCGCCGCCTTCCTCGAAGTGCGCAAGATGCGGCGCCCCGATGAATCCCTCGCTCTTCATCGATGTCGCGATCTCCCACCTTCTTCGCACCAGTGTTGTGCCCGCTCTCATTTCCGAGCAGGGCCGCGTCAACGAGAAGGGCTCGAACTGCCTGGCCCGGACGTCGTCGTAGAAGAAAAGCCCGCTCATTGCGGTGCGCGGAGTGACAGCGGAAGGGAATCGACGAGCCGCTTCAGATCTGCCGCCTTCTCGGTGGTGGTCACGAGGGTGAGACCATCCCGCGTAACGACAACCAGATTGTCGACACCGTACATCACCACAGTACCCGTTTCCGAATGGACGACGTTATCGCACCCATCGAGAAGATGGACGTCGCCGCTGGTAACATTGCCGAGGTCGTCGCGTGGACGCACCCGGCTCAAGGCCGCCCAGGTACCGATGTCGTCCCAGCCGAATTCTCCGGGCATCACCATCACCTTGCCACTGCGCTCGAGCACGCCAACGTCAACGGACACCGGCACCTTCACCGCGCCGAAGAATTGAGCCGCATCGGCACTCGTGGCCGTCTGGAGCGCTTTCGCCAGTTCCTTCGCGTGCGTACTCACTTCGGCAAGAAAATCCGACACCCGCCAGACAAAGATCCCCGAGTTCCACAGGTAGCCGGCGCCGGACATCTGAGCCGCGCTGGCGCGATCCGGTTTCTCGACGAATCGTTTCACGACCGCTGCGCCTCCCGCCCTGGCGGGGCCCGGCTGGATATAGCCGAAGCCGGGATCCGGCCGCGTCGGCACGATTCCTACCGTCACCAGGCTGCCGGTCTCGAGCGCCAGCTCCTCCGCTTCCAGCAGCGTCGCGCGGAACTGTTCGTCGTCGCTGATCGACCAGTCCGCGTGAATGCAGAGCATCGTGGCGTCGTCTCCATCGCGTCTGGCAATCTCCAGCGCCGCCCACGTCAGCGCCGCGGCCGTGCCCGCGGGCTGTGGCTCGAAGATCAGATTCGCGGCGGGAAGCTCCGGCAGGAGCGCCGCCAAAGGGCCACCGAGCGCGGTATTGGTGAGGACGAGAATCTGCTTCGCCGGCACGATGGGCGTGAGTCGATCGAACGAATCACGGAGCAGCGGCTTGTCCGTCGCGAGCGGAAGAAGCTGCTTTGGACGAGAGGGCGTGCTGAGCGGCCAGAACCGAGAGCCCACACCGCCGGCGAGAACGACAGCCCAGCGGCTCACTCGGTGATGATCCCTGCTTCTTCGGGCGCGCCGGTCAGGCGGGCGACCAGCGCGTAGAGCTTCTTCGGGCTGAAGGGCTTCGTGATGAACTGTGTCGCGCCGAGCTCCAGCGCATCGCGCTCGTGCTTCGCATCTCCTCCCGCGGTGAGGATGATGCACGGCAGGGAGTTGAGCCGCTTTTCCTCCCGGATGCGGCGCAGGACGTCGAGCCCGCTCAGGCGCGGCATCATCAGATCGAGGACGGCGAGATCGACCGGGTCCTCTCCGAGAGCGAAGTCCAGCGCCTCCTGCCCATCGTAGGCGAGCGTCACACGAAAAGGCCCGTTCTCGAGCTTCATCTTGATGATGCGGCCGATATGTGGCTCATCGTCGGCCACGAGAACATGGGATTTTTGCGGATTGGAATCAGTCACGAAGCGCCTAGATCAGGGATGCAATGTTGCCGCGGTAGCGGCGGACGTCGAACAATAATCCCCCGAGGTCGGCTGACGGCCTCAGCAGTAGAAGAAGTAGCGTATCGTCGGCAAGTGCGGCGACAATCGCGTATCCCTTCTCGTTCTCGACGATGGCCGTCGCGAGCGCCCCGTGCATTGCCGCCTTGCCGAGCGCTTCCGCCTCGGATACCAGTGCCGGTACCCGCGCCGCGAGGTCGTCGTTGTTCAACCCGGGTGCGGCAAACCCTTCGATGAGCAGTCCATCCTTTCCCAGCACCAGGACGGCGTCGACACCCGGGCGTTGCCGAAGTGCGCTCGTGAAATCTCGAATGTTGGGCATTGGGAGGCTGAAGAGGTTGCGGACCCAGAAAGCGTAAACCTTCGGGCCAAGCATGGCAATCGCTTGAAGTACCGTAAGTTACGCGGTATTGTTGTGAAGCAACTCCTGCCGTGGTCAATCTGCCTAATATCAGCATGAAATTTCGCCTCGCCGTGCTCGCGACGTTATCGACCGTTCTCGCTCTTGGCGCCTGCCGCGATCCGATCGAGCTCCGGGCGACCCAGGAAACGGTCACCGATACGCTCTCGGTGTACGCGCTGAGCGGCACCCCGCCCGGGTATCCCAGCGCGCTCTCGATCATCGCCCGCGCACTGGTGCCGGTCAGCGGGTTCGGTGGCTTCGACGTCGCGTTCGATATCGATGCGTCCGACCGCGTGCTCGTCCATGCCGCCCGTCGCGTCGTCAGCTTCGGCGCGCTCGTTCCCCAGGTCGGCCTCCAGATCGTCCCGGGTACGTTCGAGAGCGTTGCCGCCGCACCCGTTACGGGATACAAGGTTGATTCTACGATCGTCGCATCGGTTGGCGATGTCATCGTGCTCGAGGCTGTGCACAACAGCGGGCAAGGGGATTTCTGCACGTTCGCCCTGTCGCCCAATCTCTATGCAAAGATCTCGATAGATACCGTCTTTCTCGCGAACAGAACCATCAAGTTCCGTCTGGCATTCGACCCGAACTGCGGATACCGCTCCTTCGCGCCCGGTATACCTACGGACTGAGCAATGCACGACCTGAAGATGGTGCGCGAGCACGTCGACGCGCTCCGCGAAGGCATGCGCCGGCGGGGAGCGCTTTCGACTCTCGGTCCGGCCATCGACGGGGCGGTCGCTCTCGACCGGGCGCGCCGGGAAACCATTCAGGCGGTCGAGGAGAGGAAAGCCGCGCGCAACGCCGTCACCCAACAGGTGGGGCAGCGCAAGCGCGCGGGCGAGGACGCGGCAGACCTGCAGCAGCAGTCGCGTGATCTCGGCGAGGAAATAGCGAGGCTCGATCGTGAGCTGGCCGAAATGGAAAGCGAGCTTTCGCGGATCCTGCTCGAGATCCCGAACATCACGCTCGACACTGTTCCGGAGGGCGGGGAAGACAAGAACACGGTCCTTCGCACCTGGGGCACGCCGCGAGAGGCAGGTGTGGCACGTCCCCACTGGGAGATCGGCGAAGCGCTTGGCGTGATCGATTTCCAGCGCGGCGCCAAGATCAGCGGCACCGGATTCATCGTCTATCGGCGGTCCGGCGCGCGACTCGTCCGCGCCCTCATGAACCTGATGCTGGACACCCATACGCGCGACCACGGTTACGAGGAAACCTGGGTTCCCGTGGTGGTGAACCGCGACAGCATGACCGGGACGGCACAGCTGCCCAAGTTCGAGGACGACATGTATTCGCTCAGGGACGAGGACTCGTTCCTCATTCCGACCGCCGAAGTGCCGGTGACGAATCTGTATCGCGAGGAGGTGATCGCCGAGGGCGATCTGCCGATGACCTTCGCCGCGTATTCGCCGTGCTTTCGCCGCGAGGCCGGGTCGGCCGGCAAGGACACCCGCGGGCTTCTTCGCGTCCACGAGTTCGACAAGGTGGAGCTCGTGCGCTACACGACTCCGGAAAGCTCGTCCGAGCAGCTGGAGCTGCTGACCTCGCACGCGGAAAAGATCCTGCAGCTCCTCGAGCTACCGTATCGCGTGGTGCAGCTCGCCGCGGGCGATACGGGTTTCGCCAGCGCCCAGACGTACGACCTCGAGGTGTTTGCTCCCGGAGTCGGCAAGTGGCTCGAGGTGTCGTCGTGCAGCACCTTCACTGACTTTCAGGCTCGACGGGCCAACATTCGTTACAAGCCCGCGGGCGGCGGGAAGCCGCGCTTCCTGCACACCCTCAATGGGTCGGCGCTCGCCTTCTCCCGGATAATCGCGTCGATCCTCGAGCACCACCAGCAGGCCGACGGCAGCGTGCTCATTCCCGCCGCGCTCCGAACCTATTTCGGCGCAGAGCGCCTGAACTAGGAATGCGCCGGCTCGCTCCGGTGACACTCGTGACGATCGGCGTTCTGGCGCTGCTCGGCTGGTACGTCATTTACACGCGCGGCGTCGTGCGTGAGCTGCGGCAGGAAGCGTCGCGCGTCGGATTGATGTACGCGCGCGTGTACCACGGACTCAACGATCCCAGCGAGGATGCGGCGAATACCGCGCTGTTCGATTTGTCGAACCACATTCGCGAATCGGGCGTGCCCATCATCGTCACCGACGCAGAGGGAAATCCCACCGCGCAGGCGAACCTGCCCTTCGGCCCGTCACCGACCCCGGCGCAGACCCGCGCCTACATTCCGGAGCTTGACCGGCAGAATGCGCCGGTAGTTGCAACGGGAGTCGGGACCGTCCACTACGGCAACACGCCCTTGGTACGCGGGCTCATTCTGATCCCGGTGCTGCAATCGATTCTGATTGGCATGATACTGCTCGCCGGAGCATACGCGCTCAGAACGCGCGGCCGCGCCGACCGCGAGCAAATCTGGGCCGGGATGGCGCGAGAGTCGGCCCACCAGCTCGGCACGCCGCTCTCGAGCATCAGCGGCTGGATCGAGCTGCTGCGCGAATCGGAGCCGGAGCCGATGACCGGTGCCGCGCTCGA
>JBGTEZ010000240.1:0-4666 GCA_041747535.1 Gemmatimonadaceae bacterium | reverse complement strand
GCGCCTTCGGCCGCCAGGCGCCGCGCATCTTCGATGGCGCGGGCCTCGGCCTCACTGCGCTCGGTCAGATCGCGGGTGACCTTGGCAAAACCGACGAGCTCACCCGACTTGTTGCGGATGGCGGTAATCAGAACGCTCGCCAGAAAGCGCTCGCCGGTTCGTCGGATTCGCCAGCCTTCTTCCTCGTACTTGCCGGTACTCGCGGCTATCTCGAGCTCGCGCTCGGGCTTCTTCGAGGCTTTGTCTTCTTCAGGGTAAAACTGCGAGAAATGGCGGCCGATGATCTCCCTGGCGCGATAGCCCTTGATTCGCTCGGCGCCATCGTTCCACGTCGCGATATGTCCGGTCGGATCGAGCATGAAGATGGCGTAGTCCTTTACACCCTCGACGAGAAGGCGAAAGCGTTCCTCGCTTTCCCTGAGCGCTTCTTCCGCCACGCGCCGCTCGGTGAGGTCGCGCGTGACCTTGGCGTATCCCAGAAGGTTTCTGTTGTCGTCGCGAAGTGCGGTGATGACGACGTTCGCCCAGAACCGGGACCCATCCTTCCGAATGCGCCAGCCCTCATCCTCAAAGTGTCCGGCGTTGGCCGCGGTTCGGAGCTCGAAGTCCGGAAACCCTTCTTCAACGAGGTCGCGCGGGTAGAAAATCGAGAAGTGCTTCCCGATAACCTCATCCTCGGTATATCCCTTGAACCTGTGGGCGCCCGCGTTCCAGCTGAGGATGATCCCGTTGGGATCGAGGGCAAAAATTGCGTAGTCCCGGACGCTTTGGACGAGCAGGCGGTGGAGCTCGCCAGTCTCAAGCGCGACCCCACCAACGGAGCGCGCAACCGAGCCGGCTCCGGATCCGGATTCCGGGCTCGATTCTTCGGTTTTTGGCGGGGTAACAGATCCCGCGTTGCTAGACGTGCGTTTCTTTTCGGGCAAATGAAACAGGGAGAAAGACAAGCCCCGGCGGCGGACCCTCAATTCCGTTCTCGACGTTCCACGGCGCGTCTCGAGCTGCAAGACGCGACGTGAACATTAAGGATACTCTAGTTGCCTGCCGTGACGCTGATCGTGGCGTTCCCCCCCCGCGATCACCATCGACCACAACTGAAATCATGCGCACGCTGACTGCCCCGTGACTGCGAAGGATGGACGTACCATAAGGATGCTTCCCAATTCCTTGACGGCCGCCGCGCAACGCTCCATCGTGCCGGCGTGCCGATGAGACGAAGGTGGTTGTTGCTGGCGGCCGGGACGGTGATCGTGGGGGCGGCTGCGTACTCGATGCGCAGCACGATCCTGCGGCCCATCGTTGCATCACCACCCGCGATGGACACCCTTCTCAACATCCCGCTGGATCGCACGGTGCTCGCCAGACAGGAGTTCCAGCAGGCGTATCGCAGCGGTAATTCGCGAAAGGCGCGTGCGCTGTACGAGACGTTCCTTCCGCGGATCGGGGCGAACGGACTTCGTGAGTCGATACAGGCGGTGTATCCCACCTGTCACGATGAGGCCCACGATCTCGGGAAGCTGATCTTCGCCAGGCTGCGAGACGTCGGCGCGTCGCTGGAGAGCTGTGCCGATGCCTGCGCCTCGGGGTGCATGCACGGGGTGCTGATGGCGCTCTTCACCGACAGTGCCTCCGCCGGCGCGTCGGAGTACCAGCACTCCGCTCAGCGCACGGGCTCCGAGCACCAGCACGCCGCCCAAGTCACCTCCGCGGACGTTGCCGCCATGATCCCGACCTTTTGCGGGAATCCGGCGCTGGCGCGCATGTACAGCCCGGGGGACTGCGCTCATGGGGTCGGGCACGCCGCGATGTTTCTGTCCAAATACGACATCCCCGCGGGGATCGCCCTGTGTGAGCGCTTCCCTATCCATGCCCTACGCTATTACTGCGCGACGGGAGCGTACATGGAATACCGGATCAGCCCACGGTCCCGCTCGGATTATCCAATCCATGGGGCGCTGCATCCGTGCGACAAGGCCCTTTACCCAGCGGCGTGCTTCCGATACGTCATGACCAATACGATCCGATGGCACTACGCCAAGCGCGGCACTCTCGAGATGCTCGAACGGGAGTGCGAAGGCCTAAGTGAGAAATACCGGCTGGGATGCTTTCACGGTATCGGCAATGCGCACGTGAGCAGGATCGCGCGCGGGGCGATTACGCTGGTCGAGGTCTGCGGGTCCGGAAGCCGGAATGACCAGACGGCATGCGTGGAAGGAGCGATGGAGCGGCTCGGAAAATTCACACCCGCAGTCGCGGTCGAGCGCTGCGAATCGCTAACGGATTGGCGCCGCGGAGTCTGTCAGGCAGCGGTAACGCGAAAGATGTACGACATGGAAAAATCCTTCGCGCTGTACCAGCGCTGAGCCTGGCCCAGCGCGCGCTGACAACCACTGAGTCACCGGCAACTCAACACTGTGCACTCAGGACTTGCATCCCCTGTAGGTGTTCCCAGTAGCCAGTCAGAATCAGGGCTCGTCCCCGCTCGGCCCGTAGATCTGCGGCACCGTCGAGCCCATCGGCCGCAGATACGTCGAGATCTGCCCACGGTGGTGAACGATGTCGAAGAGAAAGTTCCACGCCATCAGCGATGCCTCATGCTGCTGGCCAAAGAACTCGAGCTTGCCGTCCCAGCGCTCGCCCGGCAGTGCCTTCCACCGTTTCGATATTTCTTCGCTCTGCTTCTCGTAGGCGGCGACCACCTCCTTCATCGTCGCCGGCAGAGGCGGCGGCGCCCACTCGGCTGTGCCGTTCTCGAGGGCCTCGATGATCATTTTCTCCTCGGCGAAGATCTGCCAGGCGATCTCGGCCGCGGTCCGCGACTTCGGATCGGGACGGTAGTCGGATCCTTCGGGAATTCTCGCGAGCACCTTCCGAGTGGTCTTCGACTCATCGCTCCAGAATTTCGTGAACAGCGATCTTTCGTCCATAACGACTCCTATTCAGACAAGTGAACGACTCGCTCTGACCGGTCTTCAGGGAACGCGTCGAAAAAGATCAGTCAATTCTCGTATCGCAGAGCGTTCCGGAGTGTGGTCGGCCTGCAGAACGTGGTAAGTCCAGCCGCGCGCTTTTGCCCGCTCGGCGAAAGAAGCAAAATCGTCGTCGCTTTCGGCCTTGCCGGCATCAACGGTGAGGATGTACGTCGCCGGAATGCGACGCGCCGCCGGATTCTGAAGCCTGAGCGGCTCGGTGAACGCCTTGACGGGCTGCGGCACATCGGTCGGCGGGTTCGTACCCGGTTTCACCCAGGCCGGCACGATGGCTCCATTCTTCGCCGACTCGAGCAGCGAGGCGAACCCCTTCTCGTTCCGGCTTCCGCGCAGCGCAGTAGCGAGACTCTCGCCGTCGTTTGGAACAATCGCATCGACGTATACGAGGCGGCGAATACGATCCGGAATTCGGTCGGCCACTCCCGTTATTACCATGCCGCCGTAGCTGTGACCCACGAGCACCACGTCATTCAGGTTCTCGAACCGAATCACGTTCACGATATCCATGATGTGCGTGCTCAAATCGACTGACGGAGTCAGGAGATGTACGCGCTCCCCCAGCCCCGTCAGAGTCGGCCGGTAAACCTTGTTGGCGGATGCCGTCAGCACCGAATCGACGGGCTTCCAGTCCCAGCCGCCGCCCCATGCCCCATGAACGATTACGTAGGTATGCGTCCGCTGCTGCGTCTGCGCGGATGCGGTACAGACGGCGATTGCCGCGGCGGCGAGTGCGATCCTGTAGGCGATCATTGCGGACCAATCCTCCTGGCTGGCGACGGAGTCGCAGTTACTGCTGCCCGCGCGGCGACATCCTCGGCCTCGTCGAACCGCCGGTCTCCCATATGGCAGAAAGATCGTCGTCCCCGCCTGGGCCCGCCACGCCTGCCGGGCGCCCTTTGATGAATGACCCGTTTCAGCGGTAACTTTTGGCGCATGGCGAAAGAACAGAAAACAATTGCGATTCTCACCGGCGGCGGTGACGTCCCCGGCCTCAACCCCGCGATCAGAGCGATCACCATCCGCGCGTTGCGCGAAGGGTACCGCGTCGTAGGCGTGCGGCGTGGGTGGGCGGGGCTCGTGGACTACAACCGCGACAAGGGCGCCGACAACTCCGAATGCGTGCTGGAGCTCTCGGAGGCGATCGTTAATCGAGCCGGCCGCACCGGAGGGACTTTCCTCCACACCTCTCGCACGCGGCCAAGCCATCTGCCGCAGGCGCGCCTGCCGGCGCACCTGACCGGTTACGACAAGCCCATCAACGATCTGACGACGGACGTGCTTCGTAACCTCGAGCACATTGGAGTCGACACTCTGATTCCGATCGGAGGCGACGACACACTCAGCTACGGCAAACGCCTCCACGACGAAGGCGTGAACGTCGTCGCCATCCCCAAGACGATGGACAACGATGTCTACGGCACTGATTACTGCATTGGCTTCAGCACCTGCGTCACGCGCACGATCGAGCTCACACACCGGCTGCGTACGTCGGCCGGGTCGCACGAGAGATTTCTCGTCATCGAGGTCTTCGGCAGGTACGCGGGGTTCACCGCTCTGTTGCCGACGATGGCAGGTGCCGCCGACCGCTGCCTCATCCCCGAGTACGCGGCCGACGTCGAGCACCTCACCGAGCTCATGACGTATGACCACAACAGAAATCCCAGCAAGTACTCGGT
>JBGTEZ010000239.1:0-48813 GCA_041747535.1 Gemmatimonadaceae bacterium | reverse complement strand
TAGATACGTTGGTCGCCGCTCCCCTCGCTCCCTTGAGAATCCTGATGTTGCTCATGTTGGGGTCTGAACGAAATCCGATTCCCTCGAGTCGCCGGTTGGGCTCGGTCAGCACGAACGCGCTGTCACTCGATATCTCGTTCCCGCCCTGATTGTAAATGAGCTCCTGTGTAGTCAGTCGCCGGCCATCCACGGAAATGACGACGACGTTTTCACGCGCGACCATGTTGCCAAGGCGGTTGTTGTATGTACCCCGGCGCGACGTTAGCACCGCGTCCTGCGCACCGGCGCTGTTGAAAAAAATGGTGTTCACCTTCATCAGCTCGACGCGCGTGTTATCCTCGAAGAAGTAGGCAGTGTCAAAGGTGAGCCGCGCCCGATTGGTACCCTGATTGGTGAGAGTGAACTTGCCGCCAAACATCACCTGGTCGGCGGAGTCGGCCATCGCGGATCCACGCGCGGTGGGCAGCGCCTTTTTCTCGGCACAGGCGCCCAGGGCAAGCAACGCAGCGGTGAGGCAAACGGCAGCGCGCATCAAATGACCCCGGCCCGCATCAGGTCGTGGAGGTGGATGACTCCCACCACCGAATCGTCTTCCGCCAGCACGGGCATCGAGATTATGCCGTGCGTCTCCATTCTGTACACCACTGCGCTTCCCAGCTCGTCCGAGCGCGCGACTTTCGGGTGGGTGTTCATCACGGTCCGCGCCGGTACGGGGAAAACATTCGCCTCGTGCTCCATCAGGCGCGTCAGGTCGCCGGTGGTGATCACGCCGGAAACGGTGCCGCCCTTCCCCACGACAATCGCGATCCCCCGCCGCTCGGCGAGCAGGACCACCGCCTGTCGCATTGTGGCGTCCTCTGGCAGGAGCGGGAGCTGCTCGGTGATCATCACATCTGATACCCGCGTAAGGAGCCGACGACCCAGAGCTCCGCCAGGGTGCAGCCGGGCGAACTTGTCCGCATCGAACCCGTTCTCCTCGAGAAGCGCGATTGCGAGGGCATCTCCGAGCGCAAGCGCGACGGTGGTGCTGGTGGTCGGCGCCAGGTCGTGGGGGCAGGCTTCCTCGCTCACCCACGCATCGATCGTCACGTCGCTGTGCCGGGCCAGCGCGGACTTGGCGTTCCCGGTGAGCGCGATGGTGCGGACCCCCAGGCGCTTGAGGTGCTCGAGGAGCCCCAGCACTTCGCTCGATTCGCCGCTCTTCGAGATCAAAATGCCGACGTCGGACTCTCCGACGATCCCGAGATCGCCGTGAACGCTGTCCGCCGGGTGGAGGAAGCTCGCGGGCGTACCCGTCGACGTCAGGGTCGCCGCGATTTTTCGGCCGATGAGCCCGGATTTCCCCACGCCCGAGACTATCACGCGCCCCGAGGATTCATGGATCATCTCCACTGCCCGGGCGAAACCGTCGCCAAGCCGCTTCTCCGCCTCAGCGAGCGCCTCCGTCTCCATGCGCAGAACGCGGCGTCCGCGCTCGACGATGCCGTTCCTGGTCACTGGTTTACGCGCGCCCAGATGTCGACGGCGCGACCCATCAACTCGTCGAGGGCCGGAAGAGGGAGCATGTTGGGCCCATCGCTCGGCGCCTTGTCGGGATTGGGATGCGTCTCGATGAAAAGCGCCTGCGCGCCGGCTGCAATTGCCGCGAGCGAGAGAAGCGGCACAAATTCGCGGGCACCACCGCTCGCGCCGTCGGGCCCCTGGCCCGGCCGCTGCACGCTGTGGGTGGCGTCGAAGATCACCGGAGCGCCGCACGCGTCCCGCAGTCTGGTGAATGAGCGCATGTCGACGACCAGGTCGCCATAACCGAAGAACGTGCCTCGCTCGGTGACCGCGATCTCACGGGACCGCTCATGCTGCTGCGCCGAGCCACGAATCTTCTGTACGGCGCCCCGCATTCCTTCCGGCTGGAGCCACTGCCCTTTTTTTACGTTGACGGGCTTTCCCGTGGCACCCGCCGCTTCGAGAAGGTCGGTCTGACGACACAGAAAAGCGGGTATCTGCAACACATCGACGACCTCGGCTACCTGCGCGCACTGATCCGGCGCGTGGACATCGGTTAGCACCGGAAGCCCGGTTGCCTTGCGGACGCGCTCGAGGGCGGCGAGGCCGGCGTCGATTCCGGGCCCTCGTGCGGCGTCACGATTCGACCGGTTGGCCTTGTCGAAGCTCGCCTTGTATATGATGCCGCCCGGGATGCGCTCCGCTAATCTCGCAAGCGCTTCACCCACCCGCATATTGAGGTCGTCGCTCTCTAGAACGCATGGCCCGGCGATCAGGAAGAACCTGGACGACGGAAACAATTCCGCCACGCTAGTCCGCCGCTTTCAAGTGAGCCCGCTGGCGCTTGGCCGGCGCCGCTGCCTTCGCCTTCGTCGCCGCCGCGATGAATCCAGCGAACAAGGGATGCGGGCGAGTGGGCCGCGACTGCAACTCGGGATGGAACTGGCATCCGATATACCACGGATGCGTCTGGAGCTCGACGATCTCGACCAGGGACCCATCGGGGGAAAGGCCGCTCAGATTCAGGCCGTGCTCGATGAACTGATCCCGGTATTTATTGTTGACCTCGTACCGGTGCCGGTGCCGCTCGCTCACCTGCGGCGATCCATAGATGGATTCTGCCAGCGTTCCAGCGCCGAGCTTGCACGGGTATGCGCCCAGACGCATGGTGCCGCCCATGTCCGTGACGTGCTGCTGTCCTTCCATCAGCGAGATGACGGCGTTGTCGCACTCAGGCGCAAACTCACTGGAATGGCTGTCGGACAGGCCGATGACGTTCCGCGCGAACTCGATGATCGCCGTTTGCATCCCGAGGCAGATGCCGAAAAACGGCAGGCCGGATTCGCGCGCGTAGCGAATTGCCTCGAGCATTCCCTCAACTCCGCGGACACCGAACCCGCCGGGAACGAGCACTCCCTGCATTTCCGCGAGCAGCTCGCGCGTGCGCTCCCTGCTCGTGAAGAGATCGCTCGCAAGCCACGAAATCTCCACTCCCACATCGTTGGCGATTCCACCGTGGATGAGTGCTTCCTGGACGCTCTTGTAGCTGTCGATGAGGTCAGTGTACTTGCCGATCACGGCGATCTTCACCTGACCACCAGGTCGGAGAATCCGCTCGACCATGCTTCTCCACTTCGAGAGGTCGGGAGCGCGGCGCCCGAGCAGTCCCAGGCGGTGCATCACGCGCTCGTCCAGACCCTGCTCGTGGAACAGCAATGGAATCTGGTATATGCTCGGGACATCGCGGCTTTCGATGACCGCGCCGAATTCCACGTTGCAGAACAGCGCGATTTTTCTCTTGACCTCTTCGGAGAGCGGCCGCTCGGTGCGGCAAATGAGAATATCGGGCTGGATTCCGATTTCCATGAGCTCGCGAACGGAATGCTGCGTCGGCTTGGTTTTGACTTCGCCGGCGGCGGCAATGAACGGAACGAGGGTGAGATGGATGAAGATCGCGTTCTCGCGCCCGATCTCGTGCCGAAACTGCCGGATTGCCTCGAGAAACGGCAGTGACTCAATGTCGCCGACCGTTCCGCCGATTTCGACGATCACGACGTCGCTTTCCGGTGCGAGACGCTTCATCGCGCCCTTGATCTCGTCGGTGACGTGCGGAATTACCTGAACGGTCGAGCCGAGGTACTCGCCGCGCCGCTCCTTGGTAATGACGCTCAGGTAGATTCGGCCGGTGGTGACGTTGTTGGCCTGCGCGAGCGAGCGGTCGATAAATCGCTCGTAGTGCCCGAGATCCAGATCCGTCTCCGCCCCATCATCGGTGACGAATACCTCACCGTGCTGGAAAGGCGACATCGTCCCCGGATCGACGTTCAGGTACGGATCGAATTTCATGATCGTGACGCGCATCCCGCGCTCGACGAGGAGACGACCCAGAGAGGCGGCGGCAATCCCCTTCCCGAGGGAGGAGACTACGCCCCCGGTTACGAAGATGTAGCGCGTCTGTTGAGTTGAATTAGCCCGCATTCACTACCCCCGCCCCAGTCATGAATTCATCCCAGCGCGCATTCGCGCGCTCGAGATCATCCTCCGTATCAATTCCAGCTGCCGGCGCTTCAACTGCGATCGCCACACCCATCGGAATCCCCGCCGCCAGCGGCCTCAGCTGCTCCAATCGCTCGATCTCCTCCAACGGGTGCACCGGCAGGGCTACCCACCTGGCCAGTGCTTCCCGGCTGTAGGCATACACCCCAACATGCTGTAGCGTGCGCGCCGCCTGCCTGGCCGCATCCGCGGCGTCACGGACAAATGGAATAGGCGCCCGCGAGAAGTACATCGCCCGCCCATCGTCGGCGACGACGACCTTTACCAGGCTCGGCGCAGCCAGAATTTCAGGGCCCGCCGGTGAAGCAGCCGTTCCAAGCGGAAACCGGCCGCTGGCAACCACCTCAGCCGCCCCACGCACTGCGCCTGCCCCGATAAAAGGCTCGTCGCCCTGGACGTTCACAATCGTGTCATATGACCGGAAGCGTTGAGCCTGCGCTACCTCTGCCACCCGTTCAGTCCCCGACGTGTGCTCGGCGCTCGTGATCACGCACTCTCCGCCAGCCTTGCGGACCGTGGCAGCGACAGCTTCGTCGTCGGTCGCCACGACGACCGCGTCGGCGAGCTTCATTTGAGAGATTCTTTGCCAGACCCGGACGATGAGGGGGAGTCCGGAGAGGAGACGGAGAGGCTTGCGCGGTAAGCGCATGGCACCGAGGCGGGCCGGGATTACCACCAGCGTCCTCATCACCCGCTCATTATTGCGCGACACCATGGAAAGTCACGCCTTGCAATATACCCCGCGGGACTCATCGGGGCAAACATTTCCGGGCCTCCGTCAGCGCGGAATCGAAACCCCGATCGAGAAGGCCGAGCGCTCGGAGAACGGAGACCGGTTTCCGGCGGGATCGATGCTGTAGTCAACGCGGAGGAAGCTGATGCCGACGGCTACCCCGAGGTTCTGGATGAACGGAGGGAGGTCTGAGACTCCGGCGCTTCCCACCGCGTAGCGCAGGGCGACGAAGGGGCTCCCGAGGAACCGCATCATGATCCGTTCGATCGGGATCATGTACTCGCCCTCGGCGTAAAACAGGCGGTCGCCGCCCAGCGCGAGAAGGTCGACGGTAGGGAGTGTCGCCGATCCTCCCAGATATGCGTACCGCTGAGGAGGCACGCTGTCCCCGCTGATTACGGCGTGCCCCCGGAAGGCGAAGGTCTGGGTGGAGAACGTGGGAAAGAACACTTCCCCGTGAAGCGTTCCCTGGGTGAACGAGCCGCGCTCGATTACGCAGGGCAGGCCTCCGCCTGGGGCGAAGAAACATTGCTCCACCGGAGATCTGAATGCGTGCTCCACTGTTGCCGCAAACTTCGCCTCCACCTCGCCCCGAAAGTATTCCATTCCCGTTCCGCCGACGATTGACCCGATATTGCCTTTGAGAACGGCGGGATTTGGACGCAGCATCTTCAGGCTGTCGCTTCGGCCGAAAACGCTCCAGGGTCTACTGGTCGGCGTTCGGGAGCCGGTTGACCAGTCCTTCTCCACGCTGCCACCCAGAAACGGTGTGAAGGTGAAGGCCGCGGCAGTAAGCGTTCGCGTGAATCGCAACGCGGCCCTATCGGCTCTGTAATAATTGCGGGCATCCGTCCCGACGAAGAAAGCCGCGCCGGAATTGATCAGGTCAGATCGTATCCACGCGTCGTTCGTGTATGTGCCCCGACCGACGTAAAGCTTGATCTCGTTGCGGTAGCCGGGGCGCAGCTCGCCCTCAATCGACGGATCGAAGTTGCCCAGGTGCGAGCGATAGCTGACGAGTGCGTCGAACTCAGCATCGTCACCGATGGAAAGCTTCGGGCCCCACGGCAAAGTCAGACCGTTCACCCGGTCGTACGAGGGGACCCGCAATCCGATTCCGAGCGGAAGCGTCAGCGGTCCCTCGTCGTAGATCACGTACGCCGTGTCAGGCTCGGTCGCGGTCGTATCCTGCGCCAGCGCGCCTTGCGCCAGGAGTGCAGCGATACACATCGCCGCGGACAGCTTGGTCATCGGGCCAGGGTAAGAAAGTTTCGCAGTATGTCCTTGCCGTTCTGGGTCAGGATTGATTCGGGGTGAAATTGAACGCCCCAGACGGGGTGTTCGCTATGCCTGATCGCATGAATCTCTTCCGGGTCATCGACATCCCTGGCGATGATGTCGATCTCGCCGGGCAAGGAAGTCGCTTCGATCACCAGCGAGTGGTACCGCATCACTTCGAGGGGGCTCGGTACGCCCGCGAATAGACCGGTCCCGTCGTGGGTGATGCGCGAGGTCTTCCCGTGCATCAGCCGCCTGGCGCGAACTACCTTGCCGCCGTAGGCCTCGCCAATCGCCTGGTGGCCGAGACACACGCCCAGAGTCGGAACACTGCTGCCCCAGCGGCGGATCGCCTCAACGGTGATTCCAGCCTCGGACGGAGTGCAGGGACCGGGTGAGATCACCAGGCGCGTGACTCCCATCGCGCCAATGTCCTCGACGGAGATCTCGTCGTTCCGCCGCACTACCGGCTCTTCCCCGAGCTCTCCGAGATATTGCACGAGGTTATAGGTGAACGAATCGTAGTTGTCGAGCACGAGCAGCATTCTGGTAATTCTACCATCTTGGGATCAGGAGCGCGGATGAAACTGCTTGTGCACGCTGCGCAGATACTCGCGGTCGATGTGGGTGTAGATCTGGGTAGTCGAGATATCCACGTGGCCGAGCATCTCCTGCACCGCTCTCAGATCCGCGCCGCCCTCGAGGAGGTGCGTTGCGAACGAGTGCCTCAGGGTGTGCGGTGAAACCGGCTTGGTGATCCCTGCTTTGTTGACGTACTTCCTGAGGATCTTCCAGGCTCCCATGCGGGACAGCGGCTGCCCGCGCGCGCTCAGGAACAGGATTCCCTTGCCTTCCCCTTTTTCGAGCGTCGGCCTCAGCTCGCGGAGATAAATGGCGATCGCGCCAATCGCGCGCCGTCCGATCGGGACCAGCCGCTCTTTCGCGCCCTTGCCGAAGACCCGAACCAGATGGTCCTGCATCATGACGTCGCGCACGCCGAGTGAAATCCATTCCGACACCCGAAGGCCGGCGCCATACGCGACCTCCAGCATCGCTCTGTCGCGGAATGCGAAACGCTCGTCGAGCGATGGAGCGGCCAGCAATCGCTCGATCTCGTCGACGCCCAGCACTTCCGGGAGCGTGCGCCATTTCTTCGGCGTTTCGAGACGCTCGCTCGGATCGCTGACTACGTGTCCCTCGCCGAGCAGGAACTTGAAGTAGGTGCGAACCGCCGAGATGTTGCGCCTGATCGAAGCCGGAGCGAGTCCGAGGTCCTTGAGGTGGTAGATGTACTCCCGCAACGATCGCGAGCCGACTTCGCTCGGAGATGCCACGCCCTTGACCTGCTCGTAGGTCACGAAGCGCTCGATGTCCAGCTTGTAGGCTTTGCTCGTCTCGACCGACGCACCCTGCTCGAGCGCCAGGAAATCGTCGAACCGCTCGACGAAAAAGGACCGCGCCACCTTGTCGTCGAGAGCAACCCTACTCACGCATCTGCCTTTCCCCGGCGGCGGAGGAGCCAGATGCCTGCAATGAGGGCGACCAAAGCCCCCGAGATCACTCCCGCCCACTGGCCGGAGCGAAGCAGGTAATGCTGCAGGAGCTCCCAGTTGTCCCCGGCCCGGAAGGCGAGGAACGTGATTATTCCGAACCACACCGCCGATGCGCTGGCTACCGCCAGAAAAACCTTCCATGCGGGCAGCCGCATCGCTCCGGCGAAGGGGGGGACGATCGCGCGCACGCCGGGGAGAAAGCGGCTGACGAACAATCCTCCGAACCCGTACCGCACTACCAGCCGTGTCATCCGGACTTCGGCCGTCGGGCCGGCGTACTTCTCGAGGCGCTTGAGGATCATGTCGGATCCGAAGCGGCGCGCGATCGTATAGGTGACCATCGCCCCGGCGACGTTGCCGAACCATCCGAGCAGAAAAACCCACACCGGCGAGCCTTGCGCCCTCGACGCGAGGAAGCTCCCAAAAGCGATCACCCCATCCGACGGAAACGGCGGAAAGAAGTTTTCGAAAGCCGAGAGGCCCGCGATTGCGACGTACAGCGTCCCGATCGGAAGATTGCCCAGCCAGGTGGTGATGGTCTCGAGCATCTATTTCCCTTTCCCTACCAGTGTTGCAACCGCAATGCAGGCGAGTCCCTCGCCGCGGCCGATCCAGCCCATCCCTTCGTTGCTCTTACCCTTGACGCTCACGGCGGACGAATCGACACCAAGCGCGGCGGCGAGGCGGCTCCTGATCCGCTCCCGCTCGGGACTCAGTCGCGGGGATTCAGCGATGACGCTCACGTCGACATTCCGTACGGTATAGCCCGCGCCGGAGATTCTGCCGACAGCGGCCCGGAGCATCTCGATGGAATCGCGGTCCTTGTTGGCCGGATCGGTGTCGGGAAACATCTCTCCGATGTCGCCGAGGCCAGCGGCGCCGAGGATGGCGTCCGTGATGGCGTGACACACTGCATCCGCATCAGAGTGGCCGAGCAGGCCTACATCCGATTTTATTCGAACGCCGCCAAGCACGAGGGGGCGGCCGGGAGCAAACCGGTGAGAGTCGTACCCTACCCCAACCCGGTAGTCTCCGCCCGGCTTTTCGCCTGAAGGCATTCCCGTGGTTTCACGCGGCATCTGCTCGCGCTGCCACATCGGGCACGAGCAGAGAGTAGTCCTGTCGCCGGCGCGCCGGCGTGAACCCGGCGTCGCGGATAAGCCGTTCCATCTCCTCGGTCGTTGTGCGGTTCGTGGTGTTGGCGGCCGATACCACGTTTTCCTCGATCATCAGCGATCCGAAGTCGTTGCAACCGAAGCGCAGCGCGATCTGGCCGATCTTCATGCCCATCGTCACCCAGCTGGACTGAATGTTCGGGACGTTGTCGAGAACGACCCGCGCGAAGGCGACGGTGCGCAGGTATTCAGTCGCTCCGGTTTTCGGCTGGTGCGACATCGTCGGAGTGTTCTCGGGCTGAAGCGGCCAGCAGATGAAAGCGGTGAAGCCGCCGGTTCTCGCCTGCACTTCCTTCACGCGTTGCAGATGCTCCAGCCGCTCCGCGAGAGTCTCTCCCAGCCCGTACATCATGGTCACCGACGTCTTCATCCCCTCGTTGTGCGCGAGCTCCATGATCTCGAGCCAACGGTCCGCGCCAGCTTTCTTGGGTGCGACGATGTCGCGTACCCGCTGCACCAGAATCTCGCCGCCGCCGCCCGGGATCGAATCGAGTCCCGCCTTGCGCAGCTCTCTGATGACCTCGAGAGCGTCCATGCGAAACAGCTTCGCGAAGAAGTCCACTTCACTCGGGCTGAACCCGTGGATGTGAATGGGATGGTGGCGCTTGATGTACCGCATGAGGTCGAGGTACCACTCGAACGGTATGTACGGATTGTGTCCGCCCTGAATCAGTATCTGCACGCCGCCCAGAGACTTTGCCTCATCTATCTTCGCGCCAATCTGCTCGAATGACAGCGTATAGCCTTCGCCGTGCTTCGGGCGCCGCGCAAACGCGCAGAAGCCGCAGTCGGCCACACACACGTTGGTGTAGTTGATGTTCCGATCGATGATGTACGTGACCGTGTTGCCCGGATGCAGCCGCTGCCGGGCACGGTCCGCCTCGACGCCGAGCTCGAGCAGCGGAGCGTTGGTGTAGAAGTCGAGCAGGTCGCGCGTTTCGCTCATGCGGCGGGAAGGAAAGTGAGAGTCCCGTTCGGGATGCGTCCGCGCTCGACGAGCCGACGGTAGAACTCGGTCAGCCCCGCGAGGTGAGGATACGACAGACCGTAGTCGAGGCCGGAAAGATATTCCCGGCACACCGCTTCATCGACGCCCGTCGCGGAATTGGCCTGTCGTGCCAGCTCGGGAAGGTGCC
Source organism: Gemmatimonadaceae bacterium (assembly GCA_041747535.1). Classification (GTDB taxonomy): domain Bacteria; phylum Gemmatimonadota; class Gemmatimonadetes; order Gemmatimonadales; family Gemmatimonadaceae; genus UBA4720. The sequence goes on along the minus strand of JBGTEZ010000239.1, from coordinate 38,879 downwards.
CGAGTCCCCAGTCCCGCGATTCCATCAGCGCGGCGTGGGCGATAAGAGCTTGCTTGACGTTGGTGGTCCGTTGCGCGACCCAAACCGCGAACACGAACGGTTGTCCCGTCCATTCCTTCCACACCTGCCCCAGATCGTACGAGTGCTGGTAGCGGGCGGTTGAACTCGATCCGAGAAGGAGCGCGGCGTCGCCAATCACCAGCCGCGCGTCGGCATCGCCGACGTCGTGTCGTACGACGTCGCTCAGCTCAGCGTCGCCCGGCACGAACTGCGGCTTCACGTGCCAGACGTGGTCGAACAGCAGCTCGAGGAGCGCCACACTGGTCATCGAGCTGCGGCTCACGATGACGCGGCGGCCGCCGAGCTCGGGCGCGGGTCTGCTCGAGAAAAGCATCACGCTGCGCACCGGGCCGTCGCAGGAGATCGCGAGGTCGGGCAGCAGCAGGTATCGCCCGGAATCGCGGGCGTACTCGACAGCCGACACCACGCTGATGTCCAGCTCTCCCGCCGCCATGCGCCGGTTGAGGTCCGTTGGCACTCCATCCACCAGGTCAGCATCGAGCGCGACCACTTCGCGGTCGAGCGCGCCGTAGACCGGATAGCAGTTGATGTAGGGAATGCGGCCGATGCGCATCACGCGGCGACCGGCTCGGCCGCATCGAACATGCGGAGGATCCTGTAGAACGAATCGCGCTCGGCGGGTATCTTCCCCGCCGACCTGATGAGATCCAGCAGCTCGTCGAGCGTCTGGCCCTGCGCGGTGTGAGCGCCCGCCTCGTGATAGATCTTCTCGCGAACGACGGTGCCCTCGAGATCGTTGACGCCGAACGCCAGCGCCGTCTGCGACAGAAACGGCGTCACCATGATCCAGTGTGTCTTGACGTGATCGAAGTTGTCGAGGAAGAGCCGCCCCACCGCGAGATTGCGCAGATCGTCGAACCCCGTGGTCGCCGTTCCCTGCCGTCCGAGCTCGATACCGAGCTCGTTGTTGTCCGGATGGTAAGCGAGCGGGATGTACGCGAGGAAGCCTCCTGACTCGTCCTGCAGATCGCGGAGCATCGAGAGGTGGTCGACGCGATCCTGGATCGTCTCGACGTGGCCGTAGAGCATCGTGCAGTTGGAGCGAATGCCGAGCCTGTGCGCGGTGCGGTGAACGTCGATCCAGTCTTCCGCGGCGAGTTTCTTGTCCGCGATCTCCATTCTGACTCCGCGTCCGAACACCTCGGCACCTCCACCCGGAAGCGTGTCGAGCCCGGCCTCGCGCAGCGCGATGAGCACGTCCTCGATAGACATCTTGTCGATCCGCGCGATGTGGGCGATCTCCACTGCCGTCAGCGCCTTGATGTGGACGTGCGGGTGGCGGGCTTTCAGCCCGCGAAACACGTCGCTGTAATACTGAAGGCCGGCCTTCATATCGAGGCCGCCGACGATGTGGAACTCCCGCGTCAGGCCATTGTCTGCTGCCTGTGCTTCGGCGAACACCTCGTCGAGGCTGTAGTGGTAGGCGCCTTCTTCCTTCGGGAGGCGCGCGAACGAGCAGAACACGCACGTCTTCCGGAGATAGCACACGTTGGTGGGATTGATGTGCTGATTGGCAGCGAACGTGACGACATCCCCGTGCCTGAGGCGATTGGCGTAGTCGGCAAGCAGGCCGACGCCGAGCAGGTCGGGCGATGTGAAGAGGGTGAGCGCATCAGCCTGGGACAGCCGCGAGCCGGCAACCACCTTTTCGCCGATCGAGCGCAGGTCGCTGTCGGCGATTCGGCCGAGGTCCACTGAGACCTCCCGCTTCATCGGATTCAGCTTTCGAAGCGCTTGACGGCGAGGGTGGTGTTGTGTCCACCGAAGCCGAAGCTGTTGCTGAGCACCGCGCTGACATCGCGGTCGACACTGGTGTTCGGGGTATAGTTCAGATCGAGCTCCGGATCCGGAGTTTGGTAGTTGATCGTCGGCGGGATCACGCCGTTGCCGACTACCAGCGAGCTGATGATGAACTCGACCGCGCCGGCGGCGCCCAGCATGTGGCCCGTGGCGGACTTGGTCGAGCTGACGTTCACCTTCTTTGCCTCGTCCCCGAACACGGCCTTGATCGCCCGCGTCTCGTTGAAATCGTTGGCGGGGGTCGAGGTGCCGTGGGCGTTGATGTACTGGATATCAGCGGGGGTGAGACCGGCGTCCTTCAAGGCGCGCTTCATCGCGCGCTGTGCTCCCTCGCCGTCCGGCGCGGGGGCTGTGAGGTGATAGGCGTCGCCCGTGGCTCCGTAGCCAACGATCTCCGCATAGATCCGCGCGCCGCGCTTGAGCGCGTGCTCGAGCTCCTCGAGGATGACGATGCCGGAACCCTCGCCCATCACGAACCCATCGCGCGTAGCATCGAAGGGGCGTGACGCCGTTTCCGGACTGTCATTCCGCTCGGAGAGCGCTTTCATGTTGGCGAATCCACCGATTGCCATCGGAGTCACCGTGGCCTCGGCACCGCCCGTAATCATGACGTCCGCGTCTCCGTACTGAATCGTCCGGTACGCATCACCTATCGCATGAGCACTGGTGGCGCAAGCCGATACGGTGGCGTAGTTTGGCCCCTTTGCGTTGAACTGCATCGAGACGATTCCAGCGGCGATGTCGGCGATGAACATCGGAATGAAGAACGGCGAGATCTTACCGACCCCGCGCTCACGATAGACGTCGTGCTGTTCCTCGAAGCTCTTGAGCCCGCCGATGCCCGAGCCGATGATCACGCCAATGCGGTCGGGATCCATGCCGTTGATGCCGTTCCCGAGCCCCGCATCAGTCATCGCCTGACGCGCGCCGGCAACCGCATACTGCGTGTAATGATCCGCCCGCTTTGCCTCTTTGCGGTCCATGAAGTCGAGGGCGTTGAAGCCCTTCACCTCCGCGGCGAATCGCACCGGGAACTTCGCAGCATCGAACTTGGTGATCGGAGCCGTCCCGGATTTGCCCGCGACCAGAGCTTTCCACGTCGTCGCCACGTCGTTACCCACGGGGGTGATGGCCCCCATGCCGGTGACGACGACCCTTCGCTTCATTACGCTCCGACCTTCTGGTTCAGATAGCCGAGCGCGTCCCCTACCGTGCGGAGCTTCTCGGCATCCTCGTCAGGGATGTCGATATTGAATTCTTTCTCGAACTCCATCACCAGCTCCACGATGTCCAGGCTGTCCGCACCGAGATCCTCGATGAAGCTCGCCTCGTTCGTCAGCTTCTCGCGCTCCACGCCGAGCTCCTTCTCGATGATGTCCTTGACCTTGTTCGAATTGTCGGCCATTTGCTGGGTTTCCTCGTGTTTATGGGGTGTGTTGAAATATACCTAAGCGAATATCTGACAGAAAGTTACATAACCATCCCACCATCGACGACGAAAACCTGCCCGGTGACGTAGGAAGCGAGGTCGGAGGCGAGGAAAGTGACGGCTGCGGCCACATCCCTGGGGGTCCCCAGCCTTTCAAGTGCAATCTGTTTGCCGAGCGCTTCGCGGGCCTCGGGAGTCATCGCCGCGGTCATCTCGGTTTCGATGAATCCGGGAGCCACGGCGTTTACGAGGATGTTGCGCGAGCCAAGCTCCTTCGCGACGGTCTTGGTGAGCGCGATGAGGCCTGCCTTGCTGGCCGCGTAATTGGCCTGCCCCTTGTTGCCGATCAGTCCGACGATGCTTGCGACATTGATGATCCGGCCGGAACGCCGCTTCATCATTCCTCGTGAAACAGCCCTGATGGAGGCAAAAGCTCCGCGCAGGTTGGCGTTCTGAACCATGTCCCAGTCCTCGTCCTTGAGCCTCATGACGAGATTGTCGCGAGTGATACCGGCATTGTTGACCAGGATGTCGATCGAGCCAAAGGCAGCTTCGACGTCGGCAACGAGCTTCGCCACCTGCGCCGTGTCGCTGACGTCGCACGCGAAGCCCTGAGCACCGCCGCCGATCTCACCCGCCGCGGTCCGCGCACGTTCGAGCTCACGCCCAACGATAGCCACGCGCGCGCCCGATGATGCGAATGCCTCGGCGATTGCACGGCCGATCCCGCGGGTGCTGCCGGTGACGAGCGCGTTCTTCCCGGAAAGGTCGATGTTCATGCGACCAGCTTCAGCAGTGACTCGACTTCCTGCGCCGTGCCACACGAGATCGTCCGGGAACCGGGCACCAGACGCGAGACCATGCCGCGGAGCACCTGGCCGGGACCCATCTCGACAAAAGTTGCACCTGGGTATCGCTCTGCCATGTATTTCACCTGGGTTGCCCAGCGCACCGGCGAGGTGAGCTGACGTACGAGAAGCTCTTTTGCTCCGGCGGCGTCGGCGGAAGGCGCGGCGGTGACGTTGGAGTAAACCGGGAACGTCGGATTGGTGAACGCCGTGCTCGCACAGGCCGCGGCCAGGCCCACCGCCGCGGGCTCCATGAGCGGCGAATGGAACGCGCCGCTCACCGCGAGCTTGATGGCTCGCTTCGCGCCCGACTCTTTTGCCAGCTCCATCACTCGCTCGACTCCCGCGACTTCGCCGGACACGACGGTCTGCTCGTCGGTGTTGAAGTTCGCCGGAACGACAAGACCCGCCTCGCGCGATGCGCGCTCACAGAGCTCCGTTATCGGCGTCGTTGTGCGGCCGACGATCGCTGCCATCGTCCCGGGGCGCGCTTCACCGGCGGCGAGCATCAGCTCCCCGCGGCGTCTCACCAGCTTGGCTCCGCCGGTCAGTCCAAGAGCGTCGGCGGCGTGATAGGCGGTGAACTCGCCGAGGGAGTGCCCCGCCGCACACTTCACGTGGGCCTGCAGCGCGGCTTTGGTGACCGCCCACACCGCAGCTCCATGCGCGAAGAGCGCGGGCTGAGCGTTGCTTGTATCAGTCAGCTCCTCCGCCGGCCCCTCGAAGCAGAGTTTGCTGAGCTCTTTCCCGATCGCCGCATCGACCTCGCCGAATATGGAGCGCGCGGCGGGAAATGCCTCGGCGAGATCTTTTCCCATCCCGGGTTTCTGAGATCCCTGGCCGGGAAAGAGGAGGATTATATCCACAGATCAGAAGCGAATGATCATCGACGCCCAGGTAAATCCGGCGCCGAAGGCGACCATCATCACCGTCGATCCCTCCTTCACCCTGCCGGTCTCAATCGCTTCGTCGAGAGCAATCGGGATGGACGCCGACGATGTATTGCCGTACCGGTCAACGTTGACGTAGACCTTGTCCATCGAGATCCCGGCGTGCTTGGCGGTCGCCTCGATGATTCGGACGTTCGCCTGGTGCGGAATGAGAAGGTCGATGTCGGTGCCCGTGAGTCGCGCACCATCAAGGGCGCGATCTGCCGCGTCCGCCATCGAGCGGACAGCGTGCTTGAAGACTTCACGCCCCGCCATGCGGACCAGGTGCGAGCGATCCTCGAGGATCGCGGCGGACATGGGCGTCGTAGCGCCCCCGTTCGGCCGGTACAGGAGGTCGGCGAGCTTCCCGTCGCTCCGCATGTAGGCGGACAGAATTCCCTTCCCGTGCCTGCTCTTCTTGAGAACTACGGCGCCCGCTCCATCCCCGAACAGCACGCACGTCGACCGATCCTTCCAGTCGACGATCGCGCTCATCTTTTCCGCTCCGATCACCAGCGCCGTCTCGGCCATGCCCGACATGATCAGTCCTTCAGCGGTCGTCATGGCGTAGAGCCATCCGGAGCACGCGGCGCTCACATCGAAGGCAGCGGCGCGAGTGGCGCCCAGCTCGGCCTGAATGTCCACCGCGGTAGCCGGGAGCAAACGGTCGGGAGTGGCGGTGCCGAGGATGATGACGTCGATCTCGCCGGGATGAACCCCGGCGGCGGCCATTGCCTTCCGTGAAGCGTCGGACGACATCGAACAGGTCGTCTCGCCGTTCTTGGCGATATGCCGCTGGACGATTCCGCTTCGCTCGTGAATCCATTCGTGTGACGTCTCGATCCCGATCGCGGCGAAGTCGTGATTCGTCATCACGTGGGCCGGCAGTCCACGGCCGGTGCCGGCGATGGCGGCGTAAGGTCGCTTCATGCGCTCTTCGCGGCGGCTTCGATCGTCGGCGCCGCCTCCTCGAGCCGGATGCCGATCTGATCGTTCATGCCGGTCTCCACCGCCCGCACCGCCACCTTGATCGCGTTCTTGATCGCGCGCGGGGAAGAATTTCCGTGGCAGATGATACTGACGCCGCGTACGCCGAGCAGCGGGGCGCCGCCGTACTCGCTGGAATCGAGAACCTTGAGCGCGGCGCGCACGTCCTCGGGATTGATCGACGGGTGCTCGTCGAGAAGGCGAAGAACCATCGGGGAAATCGCCTCGTAGAACTTGAGGACGACGTTGCCGACGAACCCATCGCAGATGACGACGTCGAACGACCCGCGATCACTCGCGCCCGCGGGGAGATCGCGCCCTTCGACGTTCCCGTGAAAGTTGAAGCCCGCCTTCTGGAACAGTGCGTTCGCCTCCTTGACCACCGCGTTTCCCTTCTCGGGCTCTTCCCCGATCGACAGCAGTCCAATCGACGGGTTCGGTCTACCGAAAATGCATTCCGCGTAAACCGCGCCAAGCCACGCGAACTGGAGGAGCTCCTTGGTGGAGCAGTCCACGTTCGCTCCGGAATCGAGAACGATGACTGGATTGCGGATCGTTGGAAATACGGTTGCGATCGCCGGTCGCGTCAGACCCGGCTGCAGCTTCAGCAACATCGCTGACGCGACCATCTGGGCGCCGGTCGAGCCGGCGGATACGAAGGCGTCGGACTTTCCCTCTACCTGAAGCTTGAGCCCAACGACCATCGAGCTGTTCGGATTCTTGCGCAATGCCGATATAGGCTTGGCCGACATCTCGATGATGTCGGGGGCTTCGACGATCTCGATGCGACCCCGATGAGAAGACGCCTCAGAATGTTCGCCCGAGAGCAGGCTCGCGAGATGCGACTCGATGACGGCGGTCTGGCCGACGAGCTGAAGCCGGTGCCCGGCATCGAGTTCCTGGAGGGCTAGTAAACCTCCCGCGATTGTCGCTTTGGGAGCGAAATCCCCTCCCATAGCGTCCAACGCGATTCGCGCCAACTACGCTTCCTTCGGCTCTACTCGCTGTTCGCCCGCGTAGTAACCGCACTCTTCGCAGACGTGATGCGGCCGCTTCATGGCCTGGCAGCGCGGACACTTCTGAATTGCGATTGCCGGCGCCGTCTTGTGGGTGTTGCGGGCGCGCTTTTTCCGCTTGGAGGTTCGTCTTTTGGGTACTGCCATTGTCGTCTACCTGATTGATGATGTGAAGTGCTAGTGCGCGTCGCTCTGGTGCTTGAGCAGCGCGTCCCAGCGCGTGTCAGCTTTCGTTGGAGCGCAGTTGCAGGATGACTCGTTGAGATTGGTTCCGCACACGGCGCACAGTCCTTTGCACTCTTCCGTGCACTGGACGAACGCCGGAGCCGTCAGCAGCCATGTCTCCCTCACCGCCGCGCGCAAATCGAGCATGCGAGCGGATGGCTCATAGAGAAACACGTCCGGATCTTCCGCCTCTTCGGCGCCGGTCTCGGCGAGAAGAAAGTGAACCTCCTCCTCTACCGGTACCTCGACGTCCAGGAGGCACAACCGGCAAGGCAGCTCCAGGCCTCCGGCAATCCTGCCACTGAAATAAAACCTGCCATCCCCTGCGCTTGAAAGTCTCCCCTTGACCGCGACCGGCTCGGAAGGCCGGGTATCTCGTTCCTCCCAGACCGGGTCATCGGGTTCGAGTGAGCCGTCGACCTGCACGGCCTTCGTTTCCAGCGAGCGTATGTCGAAGGACAGCATAAGCCCTTTAACCTAGCGGGTTTAAGGCATCGATTCCAGCCCGCGGGCGGCCGATTTTTTCCGGATCCTGCTCCTTAAACCAGCTCCGCCTCGGCAAAGAAAAAGCGGGCCTCCCGCTCGGCATTCTCGTCGGAGTCGGAAGCGTGGATCGCATTCCGTTCTTTCGACTCCGCAAAGAGCTTCCGCACCGTTCCGGCTTCCGCTTCTGCAGGGTCGGTGGCGCCGATTGTCTTCCGAAGGGCGAGAACGGCGTCGGCTCTCTCGAGCACGATCGGCATGCAATGGCCCGAGGTCATGAAGCGGGTGAGCGAGGAGAAAAAGGGCCTCTCGCGATGCACCTCGTAAAACGCCCCCGCCTGCGCTTCGGTGAGGCGCATGACCCTCGCGGCTACGACCTTGAAGCCCGCTTTCTCGAGGTGCGCGACGATCTGTCCGCCCTTCCCGGCGCCGAGCGCGTCGGGCTTGATGATGGTGAGTGTTCTGGTTCCTGCCATTGTCGTCTGCTCAGCCCTCAGCGGGTTGCGTGTTTGAGTAGGTCCACTACGTCGATCGGCCGCTTCGCCACGGCGATGCCGTTTTCCTCGAATGCCTGCATCTTCTCCGCCGCGGTGCCGGTCGATCCCGAGATGATTGCTCCCGCGTGTCCCATGCGGCGGCCGGGCGGGGCCGTTTGTCCGGCGATGAACCCAACCACCGGCTTGGACATTTTCGCCTTGACGAAGCGCGCCGCCTCCTGCTCGTCCGTACCACCGATCTCACCGATCATGACTACGGCCTTCGTTTCAGGATCCTTTTCGAACGCGTCGAGGCAATCGATGAAGTTGGTTCCATTGATTGGGTCGCCCCCGATCCCGACGCAGGTCGTCTGGCCGAGCCTGGCGCGGGTCATCTGATAAACGACTTCATATGTCAGCGTTCCTGACCGGCTCACGAGGCCGATCGGGCCCGGCGTGCAGATGCGTCCGGGAATGATTCCGATCTTGGACTTGCCGGGAGAAATGAGACCCGGACAGTTGGGGCCAAGCAGGCGGGATCCCTTTTCCACGACGAAAGGGATGACCTTCGTCATGTCGAGGACCGGAACGCCCTCGGTGATACAAACGATGAAGGGAATTCCGGCATCGGCCGCTTCCATCATCGCATCGGCCGCGAATGGCGGGGGAACGTAGATGACGGTCGCATCGGCGCCGGTCGCCTTCACCGCCTCGGCGACGGTGTTGAAAATCGGCACGGTGCTTTCAAATTTCTGTCCGCCCTTCCCCGGTGTCACGCCGCCGACCACCTGCGTTCCGTACTCGATCATCTGCTTCGCGTGGAACGACCCGTCACGTCCGGTGATTCCCTGTACGAGGACGCGGGACTTCTTGTCGATGAAGGTGCTCATGCGGCCCTCCCCTTCCCGGTCGCGAGCTCGACCGCCTTCTTCACCGCTTCATCCATATCCGTCATTGCCGACATTCCGGCCTTTCTGAGAATCTCGAGCGCGATCTCCTCGTTCGTCCCGGTAAGCCTGATCACGAGCGGAACCTTGAGGGGGTTCTGCTTTGTCGCGGTCACGATTCCATTGGCGACGTCGTCGGTGCGCGTAATGCCGCCGAAAATGTTGAACAGGATCGCCTTGACGTTTGGATCGGAGGTGATGATCCGGAGTGCGCTCACGACCTTCTCCGGATTGGACGAGCCGCCGATGTCCAGGAAGTTCGCGGGATCGCCGCCGTAGTATTTCACGAGATCCATTGTCGCCATCGCGAGGCCGGCGCCGTTGACGACACAGCCGACGTTCCCGTCGAGCTTGATGAAGGTGAGATTCGCGTTCCGCGCCTCGACCTCGCTCGGATCCTCCGCCGACTCGTCGCGAAGCGCGGCCATGTCCGGCCGGCGGTCGATCTCGTTGTCGTCGATCACCATCTTCGCGTCCAGTGCCAGCACATCCCCGGCAGGGGTGGTGACGAGCGGATTTATCTCCGCCAGTGAAGCGCCGCTCCTGGTGAATGCCTTGTACAGCTGCTGGAGAATCTTGGCTGCTGGCCGCGCCTGCTTGACGTCGGGATAAAGGAAGAATGCGAGCTGCATCGCTTCATACGCCTGGAGGCCATATCGCGGATCGACCGCGAGGCGTCTGATCTTGTCCGGCGTCTTCGCCGCGACCTCTTCGATGTCGATTCCGCCGGCGGGGCTCACCATGAAAACCGCGCGCTTCGATGCCCTGTCGATGATGATACCGACGTAGGCTTCGGAGGCGATGTCGGCGGCCGGCGTGACGAGAACTTTCAAGACCGGCAGGTCCTTGATCCTGAGCTTCAGGATGTCACGGGCGATGCTCTTCGCTTCTTCGGGTGTCTTGGCGAGCTTGACCCCACCCGCCTTGCCTCTGCCGCCGGCGTGCACCTGGGCCTTCACCACAACGGTCTCACCGAATTTGCGGGCGATTGCCTCCGCCTCTTCCGGCGTTGTCGCGATCTCCCCGGGGGGAATCGGGATGCCGTGCTTCCGGAATATTTCCTTTGCCTGATACTCGTGAATATTCACTCTTGCTCCGAACGCGCGCGTTGGCGCGATTTGTCAAAATAGAAAGACGGCACTTAGGGGGTGACCTCAGTGCCGCCCGAGCCTTTCACCGCGTCTCTGCCTTTGCTCAACTCCGTAATAATGGCACGACCCCGAGTCGCACGCACGTAACTCACCGCCGCGGCGACCTTGGGGCCCATGCTCCCTTCGCCGAACGCTCCGGCGGCGGCGAGCCTGTCGGCTTCCGCTACCGACATTGAACTGATCGCCCGTTGCTGGTCCGTTCCCCAGTCGGAGTATACCGCGTCGACGTCGGTCAGGATCAGGAGCAGCTCCGCACCCAGCTCGCGGGCAAGCACCGCCGCGGCAAGATCCTTGTCGACGACGGCATCGACTCCCTCGAGGCCGAGCAGCGCATCCCGGTACACCGGCACTCCGCCTCCTCCGCACGCAATCACGACCGTATCTCTCTCGACCAGACTGCGAATCGTCCCGAGCTCATGGATGGCGAGCGGCCTGGGACTGCCGACGACGCGCCTGAAATTGCCCTTGGCATCCCTGGTGACGGCGTGACCCTCACCGCGCAGCTCTCTCGCGCGCGCGACTGACAATCCGTGTCCGATGAATTTCTTCGGCGCCTTCAGAGCGGGGTCGTCCGCGGCGACTTCCACCTGGGTCAGAATCGTCACGACATCGCGGGAGCTGCCGGCCCTTCGGAGCGCATTCTCAAGCGACTGCTGCAGCATGTACCCAATCCACCCGGCTGTACCGGCGACCAGTACGCCGAGTGGCAGCGGGGCAACCTCCGATCGGGCCTTCTCGTTCCTTACGAGCTCGTCCCCGACCTGCGGACCGTTGCCGTGGACGACCACGAGCCGCCAGCCGTCAAGAGCGAGGTCCACGATCGGACCGAGGCTCTCGCGGCTATGTCGAAACTGATCGCCAATGGTCGATCGCTCACCCGGGGGCGAGAGCGCGTTGCCGCCAACAGCGATTACCGCCGTCCTCGGAGCCGCCTTCACGGGCGGCTCCGAGGACGGCCGATGAGTGCCCCGAGCGAATCGTAAGCGGCGCTGAAGGCGGAGAGGTTCCCCTGGGCGAGCGACGCGCGCATTGCGTTGTACAGTCTCGTGACATCAGCGCGAAACGTCGAATCATCGGACGGTGTGCCCGGGCCGGCACCAACTGGATTCCATGGCGCCGTCGTGAGCCTCGGGAGGATGGTCGAGGCGCGATAGTCATTGGCGTGGGGGAACGAGAGTATCCACGCGCGGGCGACTGGATCCTGATGCGCAACAGCGGCAAAGCTCACGCGCGCCGTCCTGCCATTGACCAGTGCGGTGGCGGCGTGCCTGAAGTAGTTGCGGTCGGCTCCGGCGATCGAGCGCGATTCGCTGAGTGGATAGTCCGAAGATGCGGAATAGAGCTCGAGCTTCCAGTAAAGAGTGTCGGCGTGAAAGAGAGGGACAGCCGTGTTTCCCTGCGAAAATACGGGCGCGAGTGCCTCAACCCTCCGTCGCACATCGCGCACCGTGACGATGCGTGCCTGATGTGCGACCGAGTCCGAGAGCAATGCCAGCGACTGATACGCCCATGCATGAGCAAGTCGCGACAGGCCCCGCCCCACGCGCTGCCCAGCGACGTCCAGTTGCGGCTCCCGGATGATCAGCAGCCCGGTCGCACCCGGATAAACGAGCGAATCCTGTTGTTGCCGAGGCCGTGGGTCGCCGACATCCGCCGCGCTGTCAGCTCCGGAACCGATCGACCCGGGCGCGGGTTCACGGGCGACCAAAGGAGTGTCGTATGCACGCTGCGTAAACTCGGCGCGCATCGTGGTGTAGGGGATCTCCCTCGCCGCCAGCGCTTCGGGGGGCGTGAATCGCTCGACGATGAGTGGAACGACCTCCTGCACCCCAACCGAAAGGAGCACGACCGCGGTCACCGCGATGAAGCTGGTGCGCAGCTGCCCCGTCCAGCCGCTGAAGAGCATTGTCGCCGCCGCGGCAGTGGTGACGATCGAGAGGATCAAGAGGCCCGGAAGCAGCCACTGGTGCTCCACATAGGAAAACGATCCCGACTCCCCACCGCCCTGAATCAAAAGGTCGTACGAAGCCAGACGGTAACTCCACACCGTGAGCAGAAGGATCACCGTCGCCAGAACGCTGAGGTGCTTTCTCACGAGCGCGCTCATGCGCAGTCCGCTCCGCTCCCACCTGAGCCCGGGGGTCAGCGAATACAGGGCGATCGTCACGAGCGAAATGGTCACGACGAGGACCATCATCCACGAGTAAAGCGCTTTCTCAAAGGGAAGCCACGTCGTGTAGAACGCGAGGTCGTGGTGGAAGTATGGGTCGCGCTCCTGGAAGCTCACGCCCCGACGCAGCAGCGCCAGCGAGGTCCACCGGGGCAATAGCGGCAGAACGGCGGCGGCAATCCCGAGCGAGACGGCTATCGCGAAGCGATCGAGGTACCGCCTCGGTACGGCTTCGCCGAACTCCACGTTCGCGAGCCGCCGCGGTAGAGTGAGAGCGCCGATGCTTCGGGCGACGGTCGAGAGATTCGCCAGAGCGATGGCGAACGAGATGCCGAAGCCCGCTCCGTAAAGGATGAGCATATCGGCGAACCGCTCGTTCCAGAGCGCCGAAGCTCCCATGGCGCCATACCAGGCGTGGTCCGCGTAAACGGCGGAAAGGGCGCGACCGGCTACCAGCAGTGCTGCGGCAATGACGACCCCGAGAAGGAGGCGCCGGCGCGGCATCACATCAGACCTGTACGCCCTTTGAGCGGATCCAACCCTGCATTTCCGATTGAATTCGCTCGAGCTGGTCCTTCGTGCGGGCCTCGAAGCGCATCACCAGCACGGGCTGGGTGTTCGACGCGCGAATGAGCCCCCATCCGTCGCCGAACAGCACGCGCACCCCGTCGACCGTGATGACGTCGTACTTGGCGGAGAAAAACTCCTGCGCCTCGCGAACGATCTCGAACTTCTTCTCGTCCGGGCAATCGACTCGAATTTCCGGAGTCGAGACGAACCGCGGCACGTCGGCCAGGAGCTGCCGCACGGTCTTGCCCGAGCGCGCGACGATCTGAAGAAGGCGAGCCGCTCCGTACAGCGCATCATCGAAGCCGTAGAAGCCCTCGGAGAAGAACATGTGGCCCGACATCTCTCCGCCCACCGGCGCGTGCGTCTCGTGCATTTTCTCTTCGATGAGAGAGTGGCCCGTCTTCCACATCACGGGCTTTCCACCCGCCTTCGTGACCGCTTCCGGAAGCGCCTGGGACGCCTTCACGTCGAAGACAATCGATTGCCCCTTGCCCGTTCGGGCGAGCGCATCTCTGGCGTACACGATCAGCAGATAGTCACCCCAGATGATCTCACCAGCGTCGTCGATGACGCCGATTCTGTCGGCATCGCCGTCGAACGCGATCCCGATCTCGGCGCCATCCTTCTTCACCGCCGCGATCAGATCCTCGACGTTCTCGGGAACGGTGGGATCGGGATGGTGATTGGGAAAAGTGCCATCACTCTCGCAGAACAGGCAGCGCGGAGAAATGCCGAGGCGCGAGAACAGCTTCGGCGCCACGAGCGCCCCCGCGCCGTTCCCACAATCGAGCACCGCCTTCACCGGCCGCTCGAGCTTCCCTACTCTCTCGACCATGTCATCGATATAGCGATCGATCACGGGCTCGGACCGAAGCCTGCCCTTCCCTTTCGGGAATTTTCCCATGGTGGCGAGCTCGTGGATGTGCTGGATGTCCGCGCCGTAGACGGGCTTCGTGCCCAGGCCGAGCTTGAAGCCATTGTACTCGGGGGGATTGTGCGAGCCGGTAATCTGTATCCCGCCGACGACATCGAGCTTGTGCTGCGACCAGTAGGCGACGGGAGTTGGAACTACGCCGATGTCGACGACATCGACGCCGCTCGCGAGGAGTCCCGCCACCAGCGAACGGTGGAGACCTTCACCACTCGGGCGATTGTCGCGGCCGATGGACAGCGCTCCGCTCACTCCACGCTCGGCCATGAAGGCGGCATATGCGCCAGCGATCGCCGTCGCGGCTTCCTCGGTGAGGTCGCGGCCGGCGACGCCCCGAATGTCGTACTCGCGAAAGATGTTCCGTGACAGCGACATCGTCTTCAGCGGATAGTGGTGACGACGGGGGCGGGCTTCCTGGCGATGTCCAGAGTGCTCCGCTTCGTCAGTGAAACGAGCGCGTCGGGGAACAGGCCGAACACGAGAATGACAGCGGCACTGCCCCACACAACCGCCCCCGTCCAGCGCGTGGTGCGCGCCGGCAGAACCGCGGTGCTCGAGCGCGGCTTCATGAACATCACCATCACCACGTAGAGATAGTATCCCGCGCTCACGACGCTGGTGAGGACGAGAATGATCGCGAGCTTGGTCTGGGGCGCCGGCGTCTGGAGCGCTGCCTGCAGAACGTACCACTTCGCGAAGAAGCCGATGCCCCCGAAGATCGGAAAGCCGAGCAGCGCCAGCATGAAGACCGCCATCGCCACCGCCAGTCCCGGCCTCACATTCCACAGCCCCGCGTACTCCTCGACTCCCATCTTGTCCTCTCCGGCCGAACCCATCGCCACTATCACACCGAACGCTCCAAGCGTGGCCATCGTGTAGGCAAAGAGATAGAACATGAACGCGGAGCTGCCGAGTGGGGTTCCAACGACCATTGCCACGAGGATGTACCCGGCGTGGGCGATGCTTGAATACGCGAGGAGCCGCTTGATGTCACGCTGGGCGAGAGCGACGAGATTTCCGACGACCATGGTCACCGCCGCCAGCCACCAGATCGGATCGTGCCAGGTGGTGAGCAGGCCCGGAAATGCCTCAAGCCACAGGCGGAAGAACGCCGCGAAGGCCGCCGCTTTCACCGCCGCCGCCATGTACGCGGTTATTGGCGTCGGTGCGCCTTCATACACGTCGGGCGCCCACATGTGAAAGGGCGCCGCCGCAACCTTGAACCCGAAACCGACCACCAGCAGCGCGAGTCCGACCAGCAGCAATCCGCTCGTCGCCAGCCCGAGGCGCTCGATGTTGCCGGCGATGGCGCCGAAGTTGGTCGCTCCAGTCGCTCCATACACGAGCGCGATTCCGTAGAGGAGAAACGCCGTCGAGAACGCACCGAGCAGGAAGTACTTGATGGCACCTTCGGCCGAACGCTCACGCCGCCGGTTGATTCCGACAAGCACGTAGATCGCGATCGACATCAGCTCGATGCCGAGGAACACGATGATCAGATCGCGCGCGGCGGCGAGGATCATCATCCCGGAAGTGGCGAGCAGCAGCAGAACGTGCGACTCTCCCGCCAGAATCCCCTCGCGCGGATTGTAGTCCAGCGACATGGCGATCGTTCCGATCGTGGCGATGAGGAAGATTCCGTCGGCGATCCAGCGGAAGTTGTCGACAGCGATGACTCCGTTCCCGGCGGTCCAGCCCTGATAGGCGTAGATCCCGACGGCGATCAGCACGAGGACGCAGAGCCCGATGCAGGCGATTCCGACCTGCCGCTGGTTGCGATCACTCTCCGGACGCCACGCCGACCACAGCAGGAGAAGCATGGCGCCGGCCATCAGCAGAAGATCGGGTCCGAGGGCAGCGGCGAGGTCGCCCGGAAGACTCAGGTCGAATCTCATCGGGTTGCCACCGGTGATGGACCAGTCACGTCACTACGGGCCTCGACACGATTGACGAGCGCCTGGCTGGCCGACTCCATCCGCCGCAGCACTGGCATTGGATAGACACCGAGCCAGATGATCGCCGCCACGAGCGGAGCCAGCAGCGCCAGCTCCCGCCGGTTGAGATCGGGGATGTGCGTATTCTCGACCTTGTCCAGCGAGTTGAACAGAACCCGCTGGATCGCCCAGAGGAGATAGGCGGCGGCGAAGATCACTCCAGTCGCCGCGATCGTCGCGAACACGGGGTAGGTGCGGAACGAACCAACCAGCACGAGGAACTCGCCAACGAAGCCGTTGGTTCCAGGCAGGCCGATGCTGCTGAGCGCTACGAAGGTGAGGATCGCCGCAAACATCGGCACGACCCGCGCAATCCCACCGTAGGATTCGATCAGACGCGAATGCTTGCGCTCGTAGATCATTCCGATCAGGAGAAACAGCGCGCCGGTCGAGATGCCGTGGCTGATCATGATCATCATCGCTCCCTGAACGCTCTGGACCGTCAGCGCGAAGATCCCGAGCATCACGAAGCCGAGGTGACTGACCGACGAGTATGCCACCAGCTTCTTGAAGTCCGGCTGCACCATTGCCACCAGCGCGCCGTAGATGATTCCGATGACCGCGAGCACGAGCATCAGAGTGCGCACCGTCGAGCTCATCGCCGCTCCGGGAAAGAGCGGCAGCGCGAAACGCAGGAACCCGAACGTCCCCATCTTGAGCATGATGCCGGCAAGTATCACCGAGCCGGCGGTCGGCGCCTCGACGTGCGCATCGGGGAGCCAGGTGTGAAATGGAAACATCGGCACTTTCACGGCGAAGGCGAACGCGAACGCGCCGAACAGCCAGAGCGCGGCCCTCGGCGTAATGCTCGACAGGCTCAGCAGATTGTCGTAGCTGAAATTCGGAGTGCCGGTCGCATCGCGGGCGTGCAGCCCGAGATAAATGATCGCCACCAGCATGAGCAGCGACGGCAGCATCGTGTAGATGAAGAACTTGAGACTGGCGTAGATGCGGCGCTCTCCCCCCCAGATGCCGATGATGAAGTACATGGGCACCAGCATCACTTCCCACATCACATAGAAGAGGAAGAGATCGCGGGCGAGGAACACGCCGAGCATTCCGGTGGTGAGAATCAGCAGCAGCGCGTAGTAGCTCCGCACCTTCGTCCGGACACTGGTCCAGCTTCCCAGAACAGTGAGCGGCATGATGAAGGTCGTGAGCAGCACCATCATCAGGGCGATGCCATCGACACCTAGCGTGAAGCGCACACCCCACGTCGGAATCCAGGGCAGATCGAGCGCGGCCTGCCAGCCCGGATTGGCCGGATCGAACGACCACCACAGGCCAAGCGAAACGATGAACTCGATGAGGAAGGTGTAAAATGCGATCTGTCGGGCGCCCGGATCCTCGAGCCCCTGTCCTTCGGAGGACGCGGATCGGCGGCCGACGACGAAGATGAGTGCCGCCCCGGCGAGCGGGATGAGCAGCAGTGCCGCCAGGACCCAGTCGTTGTAGCCGATCGAATTCAGAAATTCCGCCATCGCTCAGCTCATCTCAGGGTAAAGGCGCCGAGCATCGCGACAACGCCGATGACGAGAGCCCACGCATAGGTGCCGGTGTTTCCGGTCTGCAGCTTCGATCCCACCCAGCCGAATCCCTGCGCCAGCTTTGCGCTTCCATTGACGAAAAACGAGTCGATGATCCCATTGTCGATCACGCGCCACAGCACGTTCCGCGAAATGGCGTAGGTAGGAGTGACGATCGCCCGGTCGTACGCCTCGTCCACGAAATACTTCTCTGCCACCACTCGCTCGAACCCTTCCTCGGCTACGGCGTCGCGCTTGCGTACTAGGCGCGCGGGCTTGAGCCGGGCCCATGCAAACACAATTCCGGCGACAGCGATGACCACGGCGACGAGGATGAGCATCTCTTCGACCGTCACCGAGGCATGCACTTCGCCCGCGCTGACGCGGGCGGTCGCCGCACCGACGACCGGCTCCAGCCAGTGCCCGAGCAACTCGCCCGGGCCGAGAGGGACGAGGTCGGTGATCACTTCCGGAAGGTCGAGCCAGCCGCCAATCACGCTCAGGACGCCCAGCACGACCAGAGGAGCCGTCATCACCCACGGCGCTTCGTGCAGGTGCTTCTCCTCCTCGGCGCCGGTTCGCGTCGGGCCGTGGAAGGTGTAGAGCATCATTCGCGTCATGTAGACCGCGGTGAGAAACGCGGATACGATCCCGATCCCGTAGATGATGTACAGGACAGTGCTGCCGGGAATTCCGAGCCACGTCGCCGAAGCCAATGTCGACCCGTGGGCGCGCTCGAACGCGGAAGCGAGGATCTCATCCTTGGAGAAGAACCCGGCGAACGGCGGAATCCCCGCGATCGCGAGCGTGGCCAGCCACATCAACACCCAGGTCACGGGCAGAAACCGCCGCAGCCCGCCCATGTTCCGCATGTCCTGCGCGTCCTCGTGGCTGTGGGTCCGATGATACGCAGCGTGCATGGCGTGAATCACCGAGCCGGCGCCGAGGAAAAGCAGCGCCTTGAAAAACGAGTGGGTCACGAGGTGGAATACTCCCGACACGTAGGCGCCGACTCCGACACCGATGAACATGTACCCGAGCTGCGAAATCGTGGAATACGCCAACACCTTCTTGATGTCCCACTGCTTGAGGCCGATCGTAGCGGCGAACAACGCCGTCACCGCGCCAATCACCGCGACGGTGAGTGAAGCGACCGGTGAGAGCGAAAACAGGACGGCGCTGCGGGCGATCAGATACACCCCGGCTGTCACCATCGTCGCGGCGTGGATCAGCGCGGACACGGGTGTCGGGCCCGCCATCGCATCGGGCAGCCAGACGTAGAGCGGGATCTGAGCGCTCTTTCCGGCGCAGCCGAGAAACATGAACAGGCATATCGCGGTTATCAGCGCGCCGCCGGCCGGGAGCTCGATCGCCCGCGCGTTGACGCCGACGAAATCCAGGACGCCCAGGTTCGCGAAGAGCAGGAACATCGCGACCAGCAGCCCGAAATCTCCGATCCGATTGACGATGAAAGCCTTCTTGCCCGCGTCAGCGTTCGCCTTGTCCGAAAACCAGAACCCGATCAGCAGGTAGGAGCAGAGCCCGACCCCTTCCCAACCGACGAAGAGCACGGGGTAGTTCGCGCCGAGCACCAGCACCAGCATGAAGAACACGAACAGATTCAGATACGCGAAAAACCGGGGGTACCCGGGATCATCGCGCATGTACCCGATACTGAAGATGTGTATGAGGCTGCCGACGCCGGTGATCACCAGGACCATGACTATCGACAGCTGGTCGAGCTGGAAGGCAGCGTCGATTCCGAGATCGCCCGTCGCCATCCACGTGAAATAGCTCTGGACGAACGGCGAATCGACGCCGGCACCCGTCATCGCGAAGAACATCGCGATCGCCAGCCCGAACGACAGGATCAGAACGCCAGGCCCGACGATGCTCACCACGCCTGCCCACTTGTGCCGCTTGACGGCGTGATGATCGTCGCCTGCCGCTCCCG
The DNA here is from genome assembly GCA_041747535.1 of Gemmatimonadaceae bacterium. Lineage (GTDB taxonomy): Bacteria > Gemmatimonadota > Gemmatimonadetes > Gemmatimonadales > Gemmatimonadaceae > UBA4720. The sequence goes on along the minus strand of JBGTEZ010000239.1, from coordinate 19,362 downwards.
CCTGCTCGGCGTGGGAAATCGCCGGTGCATCCGCAGCCGCTCCGGAGTGCGGATGATGACCCGGAGTGTTCGGATCGCCTGGCCCGAAACGGGCACCGTTGAGCGAAAGCAATCCGTTGATGACGAAGCCGAGGAGCGGCAGGAGCGGCAGCAGCCAGAGCCATTCCGCCGCCGTACCGGACAGGGGATGCGAAGCGAGTGTCGCCGGTGTCGTCACCGCCTGCAGAAGGAGGATCATCATCCTCGCAGCAGATTGATGTCCTTCAGATTGATCGTCTGCCGGTGGCGGAAGATCGCGATGATGATGGCCAGCCCAACAGCCGCCTCAGCCGCCGAAACGGTCATGACGAAGACGACGAACACCTGTCCGGCCGCCCCGTAAAATCTCGAGAAGGCGACGAAGGTCAGGTTCACCGAGGTGAGCATCAGCTCGACGCACATGAAGATGATGATCGCGTTGCGATGGGTGAGGACGCCGATCACGCCGATCGTGAACAGCGCCGCCGTCAGCGCGAGTGACTCAGCGAGCACGGACGGCCCTCCCTCTGCCGAGGACCACGGCGCCGGCAATGGCTACGAGCAGGAGAACGCTGGTCAGCTCGAAGGCCAGCAGATACTCGGTGAAAAGCGGCTTGGCGATCATGCCAACCACATTCAGCTCCTGCACCTCGCGCGCGTTGTGCCCCGGGGCGACGACGAGAGACGCGGGGAGGCCACCGCGCGAGATGACCATTATCTCGGCGAGCAGCACCAAACCGACAACTCCCGCCGCGATCTTCCACCACTTGCCCCGCGCCTGCGCCAGCTCGGCGGGGTGCCCGAGATTGAGCAGCATGATCACGAACACGAACACCACCATGATCGCGCCGGCGTACACGAGCACCTGGATCACGCCGATGAATTCCGCTTCGAGCATCACGAACAGCGCGGCGAGGCTGAACATGGTGTTGACGAGCCAGAGCGCCGCGGCGACCGGACTCTTGCGCGTCACGAACGCAATCGCCGAAGCGAGCGCGATCACGCCGAAGAGATAGAAGTGAAAAGTGTAAAAGAGCGGGTAGTGGGGTTCCATCACTCGCCCTTGGGGTTTTCGGGGTCCCACATCTCACACACGGGATGCGACTGTTCCATCAGTCGTTGCAGATCGTACACGAATCCGTCGCGGCTGTACTCGGAGTTCTCGTAGTGACGGCCGACATGTATTGCCTCTTCGGGGCAGACTTCCTGGCAATACCCGCAGAAAATGCAGCGGAACTCGTCGATCTCGAAGACGAGCGGATACCGGTTCCCTTCCTCGTCCTCACCCGGTACGAGCTTGATGCAGTTGGCGGGACATACAGTCGGGCACAACCCGCATGCGACGCATTTCGCTTTTCCGGTTTCCGTCGTCAGCATCCGGTGGGTGCCGCGCCACCTTGGCGATATGGGTGACTTTTCTTCCGGATATTGCACCGTGACTCTGTCATTCACGGCGAATAGATGCTTGAGCGTGAGCCCCATGCCCTTGAGCGTCGCCCGCACATAGCTCACTTCCTCGACCGGTCGCTCGACCACCTTCACATTGATTGACATTACCTGTTTGCCTCCGCGGCAAGCTGCGCGCGCCGCGTCACCTGGCGCATGCGCTCTATCTCTCGTGGGTGCATCCGCCCATAGGCCGGGCTGATGAGCCGTCCGCGATCGAGGATCGCGAAGAGGAGTATCACAATCGCCACGTTCACCGATCCGAGGACGGTCGCGTACATCTTCCCGGGCTGGATATCGGCCGCGCTCAGCCCGAGCATCACCGCCGCGATCAGGACGATGTAAACGAGCGCGAGCGGAAGCATGAACTTCCACCCGAGCGACATCAGCTGGTCATAGCGGAACCGCGGCAGCGTCCAGCGAATCCACATGAAGAGGAAGAGGAAGAAAAGGATCTTGAGCAGGAAGATTCCGACCGACAGGAGCGTGAGCCACCCGCTGTACGGCCCAATGTTGTCACGTGACGTGAACGGCACATCCCAGCCGCCGAAGAAGAGCGTCGCCATCAGCGCGCTCGCAGTCACCATGCCCGCGTACTCGGAGATGAAGAAAAGCGAGAACTTCATCGCGCTGTACTCGGTGTGGTAGCCGGCGATAAGCTCGGATTCCGCTTCGGGGAGATCGAACGGGAGCCTGTTGGTCTCGGCAAAGGCGGCGACCATGAAGATGAAGAACGCGACGGTGAGGTTCACCACGTTCCAGCCGCCCCACGCCTGCTGCTCGATGATCTTGTTGAGGCCGACGTTGCCGGCAAGCAGCAGAACGGGAATCGTCGCCATGCCCATCGAGATCTCGTAGGACACCATTTGGGCGCTCGAGCGGAGGCCGCCGAGCAGCGCGTACTTGTTGTTCGACGACCAGCCCGCGAGCACGATCCCGTATACCGAAAGCGATGTCAGGGCGAGAATGAACAGAAATCCAACGGGGAGATCGGCGACCACCATGTCGATCCGGCCCCACCGCGTCGGCAGGGGAGCGCCGAATGGAATCACGCACCAGGCAGTCAGCGCCGGTATGAACGAGATGATCGGTGCCATCACGAAGAGCGGCTTGTTGACGCCCGCCGGCATCGTCTCCTCCTTCATGATGTTCTTGAGACCGTCCGCCGCGGGCTGAAGCCAGCCCTTCCCGACGCGATTGGGGCCATGCCGGTCCTGGATCCACGCCGAGATCTTTCGCTCGGCGAGAGTCAGCATCGCGACCCCCACCATGTAGATCGTGAAGATGATGATCATCTTCACGGTCGTGAAGAGATAAAAGGCCATCCCGCTCACCGGCGGCTGATTCGGATCGGCCGCCTGGAGCAGTGCGTACATGCCGGCTGGTACGATCACGCGAGACCCATCGCGAGCGGCGCTTTCGGTCCCGTTGCCTCGGCCGTCGCGAGCGGCAGACCCTTGAAGCCGAGCGTGTCGTAGCTCAGGCCCGCGAATGCCTTATGACTCGACGCGAGGCGGGCGAAAACGTCCGACGGGAGGAAGAAGCTGGACTGCTTCCCCATCGCGCCGAGCAGATCGCCGAGCACGAGCCAGCTGGGGCGAGTTTCACCGGGAGCCTGCCTCGCCTGCGTGAAGCGCTGCACACGCCCGCGGAGATTGGTGACCGTACCCTCCTCCTCGGCGAAGTTCGCGATCGGCAGAACGACGGCAGGATTCGTGACGCCAGACGGCAGCACGGAGCCGAGCACGACTATCTCGCTCGCCTTGCTCAGTGCAGCGGGATCGATCCCCGCGAGGTCCTCCCCGGCCACGACGAGCACATCGCCCTGCGCCAGACCGCCAAGCAGATCGCGCGTCTTCGTGAACCCAAGCGCCTCGGCGCCATGAACGTTGGCGGCCCGCTCGCGGCGGAGTGCCAGGTCTTCGATCCCCGGCAGTGGCGCCTCGTCCCCTTCGGTAACGCGGAAGGAGCCGCTCGCCATCAGCTGGGTGAGGAGGAACAACGCTTCATTCGACAGCATCGGCGACGCCGCGACAAACACCCGCCTGCCCTTGAGGCTCGCGGCGGCGGCAGAAATCGCGCGCTCCCAGCTCACGGGGCTCAAGCCACCGGCCTGCCGTATCATCGGCCGCTCGACGCGGTTCTTCTCGTTCATCCACCGATAATTGAGACGGCCCCAGTCGCACATGAAGTACGCGTTCACGTACTCGTTGGGACGGGGGCGGATGCGCACGACCTGGTTCTCGCGCGTCTCCATCATCACGTTGCAGCCCTGTGTACAATTCGGGCAGACCGAGGCGGTGCGATCCAGCTCCCACGCGCGCGCCTTGTTCAGGAAGTCCTTGGACAAGAGGGCGCCGACCGGGCAGAGATCGACGACATTGGCCGCCCATGGGTGCGTCAGGTCCCGGCCGTCGAACTTTCCGATCACGGCGCGATCGCCGCGCTCGCTGACATTGAGAACGGGATCCTGGGCAACGTCGTCCATGAAGCGCACGCAGCGTGTACACAGGATGCAGCGGTTCGGTACGTAGACGACGTCTCCCCCGAAATCCTCAGCCGGATTGAAGCGCTTCGGCTCGCGGTAGCGTGAGTCCTCGCGGCCTTCCTGATAGGTGTAGTCCTGAAGCTCACACTCGCCGGACTGGTCGCAGATCGGACAGTCGAGCGGATGATTGATCAGCAGCATCTCGAGGACGCCCTTCCGCGCTTCGAGCGACTTGTCGTTGTAAACGTGGACCACCTGCCCGTCGGCCACCGTCGTGGCGCATGAAGGCGCGAGCTTCGGCGCCTTCTCTACGTCCACGAGACACATGCGACAGACGCCGGCGACCGGAAGGCCGGGATGATAGCAATAGTGCGGGATCAGCACGCCGACCTGCTTCGCCGCTTCGAGAATCGTCGTGCCCTCGGGCACGCTCACCTGACGGCCTTCGATGGTCAGGGTAATCATCTTCTTCTCCGGCATCAGGCGACCGCCTCCATCACCGACACATACGTCCGGCCCTGAATCAAAGCCTCGAACTCACGGCCGAACTTCTTGATTCCCGAAACGACCGGCGTCGCGCACGAATCGCTCAGCACGCAGATGGTTTTCCCCGTCATCTGCTCCGCGATGTCGAGCAGTGTATCCAGATCCTCTGTGGTTCCCTGGCCATCCCGGATCCTTTCCAGAATCTTCGTCGTCCATGCGGTGCCCTCACGGCACTGCGTGCACTGCGCGCAGCTCTCGTGCGCGAAGAAGCGGGCGATTCGCGCGATGACGGCAACCATCGACTGCGCATCGTCGATAAGGATCACGCCGCCCGAACCGAGCATTGAGCCCTGTGCGACGAAACCCTCATAGTCCATGAGTGTTGCTTCCGCTTCTTCCATTGACTGGATGGGTACCGACACGCCACCGGGGATCACTGCCTTGAACTTCCGCCCGGGCAGAGGACCGCCGCAAACGTCGTAGAGGAAGTCGCGGAACGGGAATCCCATCACGACTTCGTAGGTGCCGGGACGCTCGATGTTTCCGCAGACCGAGTAGAGCTTGGTGCCGGTGCTCTTCGGATTGGACAGCGACATCTTCCTGTACCAATCGGCGCCATTCATCAGGATCGGGATGGCCGCGATGAGCGTCTCGACGTTATTGATGGTCGTCGGCATGCCGAACACACCGGACACCGCCGGGAACGGCGGCTTGATGCGCGGGTTTCCGCGGCGTCCCTCGAGCGAGTTCATCAGCGCGGTTTCTTCGCCGCAGATGTACGCGCCGGCGCCCTTGTGGACGTGGACGTCGATTCGCTTGCCGGTTCCCATCGCGTTCCTGCCGATGATGCCCGCCGCGTACGCTTCCTTGACCGCTTCGTTCATCCAGTGCAGCGGCTCGGTGAACTCGCCGCGGATGTAGATATAGGCAGTCTCCGCCCCAATGGCGTAGGCGCCGATCGCACAGCCCTCGACGAGCGCGTGAGGCGTCCAGCGCATCAGCTCGCGGTCCTTGAAGGTCCCAGGCTCGGACTCGTCCGCGTTGCAGCAGAGATAATGCGGCTTGCCGTCGCCCGGCTTCATGAACGACCACTTCATTCCGGTTGGAAATCCGGCGCCGCCGCGGCCCCTCAGGCCCGACTCCTTGACGACATTGACGATATCCGCCGGTGCCATCGCCAGCGCCTTCTCGAGCGCCTGATAGCCGCCGCGGTTCTTCCACCCCGCGAGCGTCCGTGCTTCAGCATCGCCGAAGTAGCGGGACAGGACCGTCGTTTCTCTTTGGTGCGGCTGGTGTGGATAACCCATTATTTCAGCGCGGCGAGGATGTTCGGCACTTTCGCCGGAGTGACTGACTCGATGAACTCTTCGTTGATCATCACCGGCGTCGCGAACCCGCAGGCGCCGAGACATTCGACTTCAATCACGGTGAACCTGCCGTCGGCTGACGTGACACCGAGCTCGCCGGTGTTGGTGTGGCGAACGAACGCCTTCACGACGTCTTCCGCCCCGCAGATGCCGCACGGCGACGTTGTGCAGACCTGAATGAAGTATTTCCCGACCGGGTGCTGGTGGTACATCGTGTAGAACGTGACCACGCCTTTCACGTAGGCGGGGGTCAGTTCGAGCAGCGCGGCGACCTCCGCCATTCCCTCGTTGCTCACCCACCCTCTCTCGCGCTGTACGATCCAGAGCGCGGGCAGGAGCGCCGCCATTTTCTGCGGATATCGCGGAATGAGCTCGTCGAGCTCGCGACGCGACGCACTGCCGGCGACGAACACCGGCTCGTATGGAGCGTGAGCGGCGTGGTCGTGCGAAGCGTAGTCTGGCGATTCGGGTCCGCCCATTGTCTCGGGCGCCGGCGGCATCAACGGTCGATCTCTCCCATCACGATGTCGATGCTGGCGTTGATGGCGATCACGTCGGAGAGCAGGTGACCTTCCACCATCTTCGGGATTGCCGCGAGATTCACGAACGACGGCGGACGGATCCGCCAGCGTACCGGCTTCGACGTTCCGTCGGAAACCATATAGTAGCCCTTCTCCCCCTTGGGGCTCTCGACCGCCACGTACGACTCCCCGATTGGAGGACGCGGACCTTCCATCACGACCTTGAAGTGGTGGATCATCGATTCCATCTCGCTGGTCGCCTTCGACTTGGGCGGGAGAATCACCCGCGGATCGTCGATGTTGACGGGTCCATCGGGGAGCCTCTCGGCGGCCTGAATGAGAATTCGCACCGATTGCCGCATCTCCTCGAAGCGCACCAGGTAGCGGTCGTATACATCGCCGCTCGTTCCGACCGGGACATCGAAGTCGTAGGTCTCGTAATCGAGGTATGGGAAATCCTTTCGCACATCGTAGGCAACGCCCGACGCGCGCAGCATTGGACCCGAGAGTCCCCAATTCACCGCTTCGGTGGGGTTCATCACTCCGAGCCCGACCGTGCGGCCGACCCAGATCGCGTTTTTGGTGAGCACGCGATCGATCTCGTCGAGCGTCTGCGGGAAGGTGTGATTGAAGCGGCGCAGGCCATCCATCCATCCGGACGGAATGTCGGCCGCCATACCGCCAACTCGCGTCGCGGAGGTGGTGAGACGCGCTCCGACCCACTTCTCGATCAGCCGGTAAATCTCCTCACGCCGCTGGAACGCCCAGAGGAACGGCGTGAATGCGCCGATGTCGATGCAAAACGTTCCGAGCCAGACCAGATGCGACATGATGCGCGACAGCTCGGCGGCGATCACCCGCAGAACCTTGCAGCGCTCGGTGATCTCGATGCCGAACAGCCGCTCCGCTCCGAGCGCGAACGCGACGTTGTTGCCGAGTGAGTTCAGGTAGTCTTCGCGATCGGTCCAGCATATGATCTGGTTGTACTGGCGGTACTCGCCGATCTTCTCGAACCCGCAGTGCAGATAGCCGATGTGCGGAATGCAGCGAACGACGGTCTCGCCGTCGAGCTCGAGCACCAGCCGCAGCACGCCGTGAGTCGCGGGATGCTGTGGGCCAATGTTGATGAGCATGTGCTCACCATCGAGATCCGGCTCTATCCCCGGTGGGGGTTCAACAGCCACGGCTGTCCCGCCGTCGTTCGTGACAAGCGGAATGCGCTGCGGCCGGCCATGCTTGTCGAGCCCGGAGGTTGAAAGCTCGACTTCGACGGTTCGCCTGGACATCTACTCGCCGGTCCTCTCGCCTTTATTCAGACGCTCGCGCATGTCTTCCGGCAGCTCAGCGAACGCATCGGCGATCGAGAGCTCCTCCATTGAGTAGCGAGCTTCGGGATTCTGGGCGAGCGCCTGCCGCAGCTGCTCCGAGCGACTGAAGCGTCCGCGCAGCGGAAAGTCCTTACGGAGCGGAAAGCCCTCCTTGTAGGACTCCCACATCAGAATTCGCCTGAGATCGGGGTGCCCGTTGAATCGAATCCCGAACATGTCGTAACACTCGCGCTCGAGCCAATCGGCCCCGCGATAAATGTCGTATATGCTGTCGATCTCGAGCGGATGGCCTTTGCGGAGCTCGGCCTTTATTCGCAGAAAGCGCCTGAACGGAAGAGAGCGGAGATGCCAGACCACTTCGATCGGCACTTCAGCGTCCCGGTATTCGACCGCGGTGACGTCGCTCAGATAGTCGTATTGTTGCGAAGGGTCGTCGTGGAGCCAGCGGATGATTGCCTTGACCGAGCCCGGATCAATGAACACCACTGTCTCACCCCAAACCACGTCGACGCGCGCGACGGCGGCGCCGAACTTGTCCGCGAGCGCGCGTGCGGACGGATTTGCCTCACCGCCCCGGTGAGGAAGATTTCTGGGAGTGACGGGCTGGGGTCCCGGCGCTCCGGTGCCGGTATCGACGACGTCGAACGGCGTCACGGCGCGGACCTTGTCTGGTGCACGGAATTGCCGAACGGCTCGCCAAGCTCGTCGATCACCGACGGCGGTATGTAAAGCTGACTTTCCGGATCGGGCTCCATCTCGTCGCGCGTCCGGGTGTCGGCGGCGCGCTCGTTCATCACTTTTTCCTGGAGCATCCGGATTCCGTAGATGAGCCCCTCCGGCCGGGGCGGACATCCCGGCACGTACACATCGACGGGAATGATCGTGTCGATTCCCTGCACCACCGCGTAGTTGTCGAACATTCCTCCGGTGGAAGCGCACGCACCCATCGAGATGCACCATTTCGGCTGCGGCATCTGCTGCCAGATGCGGCGGATGATCGGTGCCAGCTTGAATGGCACCCGGCCGGCGCAGATGAGCACGTCGGCCTGGCGCGGAGAGAAGCTCATGCGCTCCATGCCGAAACGCGCGAGATCGAAGTCGCTCGCCGCGGTCGCCATGAACTCGATCGCGCAGCACGCAGTGCCGAACGGCATCGGCCAAAGTGAGTTCGCCCGGCTCCAATTCACCAGGAAATCGAGTCGCGTCGCTACCCACCCTTCCTGCGATTCGGGTGCGTACGAAACGGTGCTGCGGTCCCCCGGCGCGCTCAATCCCATTGCAGCGCTCCTTTTTTCCACACGTAGATGAACCCCACGAGGAGTATTGCCATGAACACGAGCATCTCGCCAAGTCCGAAGAACGAGATGTTGCCGACGGGGCAGACGTCGTTTACGAGCGGCACGAAGCAGGAGAGCTGCTTGTAGTAGACCGCCCACGGAATCATGAAGACGGTTTCGATGTCGAAGATGATGAACAGGATCGCCACCAGATAAAACCGGACGGAGAACCGCTCGCGCGCATCTCCAAGGGCGGGAACACCTGACTCGTAGGCCTGCTGCTTGACCGGCGTCGGGCGCGAGCGCAGGAGGAGGGTCGATGCCGCGACCATCAACACCGCATTGATGGCGACGAAACCGAGCAGCATCAGGACCGGGAAGTATGCGCGCGCCATGGGGTTCCGGACTTCGTGAAAAATTTCACTAGCGGGATTTTCAGGAATTTACCGTCGGCTGTCAGGTAATTCAACGGGCGAGAATCGGTAGCAATGTCGGTGCGAAAATCGTACATTCACCTCGAAACACCCTTGGCTACCCGCCGATTTTGCAGCGCCCCCCAAAACCAAATTCACAGAAATGTCAATTCAGTCGGATCGCTGGATCACCCGAATGGCCAAAGAGCACGGGATGATCGAGCCCTTCGAAGGCCGCCAGGTGAGAGCAGGCGTAATCTCCTACGGCGTCAGCTCGTACGGATACGACATGCGAGTCGCGCCGGAGTTCCGGATCTTCACCAACGTCCTCAACTCGATCGTCGACCCGAAGAACTTCGACCCCAAGTCCTTCGTCGAGTTCGAAGGTGATGTATGTATCGTGCCGCCGAACTCATTCGCGCTCGGCCGGTCGGTCGAATATTTCCGGATTCCGCGCGACGTGGTAACGATCACCGTGGGAAAGTCCACATACGCGCGCTGTGGCATCATCACCAACGTCACGCCGTTCGAGCCGGAATGGGAGGGGTTCGTCACGCTCGAGATTTCCAACACCACCCCCCTTCCGGCCAAGATCTACGCGAACGAAGGCATAGCCCAGGTACTTTTCTTCAAGGGGGAGGAGCCGCCTGAGGTATCGTACAAGGACAAGAAGGGTAAGTACCAAGGCCAGCAGGGCGTGACGCTGCCCCGGATGTAGGTTGGCCCTGGGCTTGCCGCATCAGAAAAGAGACCGCAATTGGAGGAAGCAAGCAAAGTGCAAAATCGCGACGGTGTGCAGAAAGGCCCGCAGGACCACGCGGAAGGCGAACACGGTGCAAAGACCCGCAACAAGATTCTCGAGCAGCTTCACTCTGGCAATGGCGCGGTGCGCCGCCCCAGCACCAACGGCACCGGACACAACGGCGCCCATCGACTCGTCGAGGACCGCAAGCAGCACGACGCGGGGGAGAAGAAAAGCGAGAAGACCCGCCTCAACCGCGAAGTGGAACGCGGCAAGGTCCCGCGGTCAAACCCGGCTTCAGAGACGAAATAGCGCTGGCCCGACATCGAGCCGGAGACGACCTGGCGGCAGCTAGCGGAGCAGGCCTGCCGCGTAGGCGAGGATCATCCCGACAGCAACCACGATTGCGAGCCAGATAATCCGATTGCGTCTCGGCCGTGCAGGCTCGACGACCTTGAACGGCGGCTTTCCTCCGCCCTGCGATTCCCTTTCGGCGCCCATCAAAGCTTGACCGCGGCCATTGGCTCGCGGACGGCGTCGGCGCTTTTCGACAGCGCGGTGCGCTCGTCGCTGGTCAGCTCCACCTCGAGGATCTTCTCGAGACCACGCCGGCCCAGCTTGCATGGAACGCCGAGGAACAAGCCCGACATTCCGTACTCACCCTCGAGCCACGCGGCGCAAGGAAGAATTCTCTTCTGGTCGCGAACGATGGCCTCGCACATCTGGACCGCTGCCGACGAGGGAGCGTAGTAGGCGGAGCCGGTCTTGAGATGCTTCACGATCTCAGCCCCACCGCCTCGCGTCCGCTCGACGATCGCATCGAGCTTCGCCCGCGGCAAAAGCTGAGTGATAGGTATGCCGCTCACCGAGGTGTACGAGATGAGCGGGACCATCGTGTCTCCGTGTCCCCCCAGCACCATCGCCTGGATGTCTCGCACCGATACGTCGAGCGCTTCGGCGAGGAACGCACGGTAGCGCGCGGTATCGAGAACCCCGGCCATTCCGAGCACACGCTCACGCGGGAATCCCGTCACCTTCATCGCGACGTAAGACATCACGTCGAGCGGATTCGAAACGACGATCAGGATCGCGTCGGGCGAGGTGCCCTTGATCTGCTCGCTCACCTGCTTGACGATCCCGGCGTTCGTGTTGAGGAGGTCGTCGCGCGACATCCCGGGCTTGCGGGCGATGCCGGCGGTGATGACGATCAGGTCGCTGCCCTTCGTCTCCTCGTAGCCGTTGGTTCCGATCACACGGCTGTCGAAGCCCTCGATCGGGGCGGACTGCCACTGGTCGAGGCCCTTGCCCTGTGGAATTCCTTCCTGAATGTCCACGAGCACCACCGTGCGGGCGAGCTCTTTCTCGGCGAGGCGCTGCGCGGTGGTAGCGCCGACGTTGCCCGCACCGACCACTGTAATCTTGTTGACCATTATCTCTTGTTGGCTATTGGGGGTTGCTGCGCGAAAGCTAATCCTACCCGCCAACCTGAGACAGGGCGCGAAGCCCGCCGACGTTCATCTGCAGGAGATGATGCTCCTTCGGCTTCTCGCTGAGCGCCGCCCGGAAAAATGGCTCGAGCGGAAGTCCATCACGGAGTGGTGTGCGCAGGTCGGTTGCGCCGTCGCCAAAAAGGCACGTGCGAAGCCGGCCGTCAGCGGTGAGCCGAACCCTGTTGCAGCTGCCGCAGTAGGTGTGGGTCATTGGCGTGATCAACCCGACGCTGCCCGCCGCACCAGCAAACCGGAAGTATCGCGCGGGTCCGTTGCCTCTCGCCGGACCGTCGGCAGCTTCGAGAGGCGCGATCGACTCGAGCAGGCACAAAACCTCTTCACTCGGAACGACGTGATCCCAGGTGAGATCGCGCAGCTCGCCGACCGGCATGAGCTCGATGAACCGGACATGCCAGGGGTGCTGGAGGGTTAGCCGGGCGAGATCACTCACTTCATCGTCATTGATTCCGCGCATCACAACGACGTTGATCTTGATGGGCGCGAGTCCGGCCATTTCCGCCGCCACCGCGGCTGCGACGGGATCGAACTCCACGTTACGCCGGGAGATCGCTCTTACCCGCTCGGGGCGCAGTGAGTCAATGCTTATGTTGACGCGGTCGAGCCCGGCCGCTTTCAGCTGATTCGCCAGCGCTGGAAGGCGGACACCGTTCGTGGAAAGCGATATGTCTTCGATGTCCGGCACCGCGCGGAGCAAGGAAATCAGGCGGTGCATCTCAGGACGAATCGTCGGCTCACCTCCAGTAATTCGGAGCCGGCGTAGTCCGAGGGGCGCCAGCTGTCTTACGACGGCGGCGATCTCTTCATACGAGAGTATGTCCGATTTTGGCAGCCACTCCAGGCCGGCGAGGGGCATGCAGTAGAGACAACGGAAATTGCAACGGTCCGTTATCGAGATCCGCAGATACTCGATGCTGCGTCCAAATCCATCCTTGAGCGGCTCCGATCCGGCGGTCATGGCCGGAGCTCCGCGTGCCGCGCGGCAGGATCCACCCACCCGCGAGTACCATCGGCGTAATGCTCGAGCTTCCAGATGGGCACGCGCTTTTTTATCTCCTCGATGACATGTCGCACCGCGTCGAGCGCCTGCGCCCGGTGTGCATGCGCAGCCGCGATTCCCACGCTCACATCACCGGGCGCGAGAGTACCGATGCGGTGCTCGACGACGAGTGAAGTAACACCGAACAGCTCCTCAGCCTCTCCAACGATGCGCGCCAGCTCGGCCTCGGCCATACCCACATAGGATGTGTAGTCTATCCCTTCGACCGGCCGTCCGTCGCTGGTCTCGCGCACCGTCCCAAGAAAAAGAGACACGGCTCCAAAGCCGCAACCCGAAACTTCAGCGATGAGCGAAGACGGGTCTATTGCGCGCTGAACGAGCGCCGAGCGGCTCATCCGCCCGCAACCGGCGGGATGAGCGCGACCTCATCACTCGACTTCAGCAGGGTGCTGTCACCGGCGAAGGCCTGATTGACCGCGACTCGCGGGCAGGCGGGGAGCATCGAAGCTGCCGGGAGCGACCGCAGCGTGCGCAGGAGGTCGGCGACATTGTCGCCTGCCCGGATGGGAACTTTGAGTGAGGACGTGCCGACCAGGTCGGCATAGGAGGCGAACAACTGCACCGTCACGACGGACACCTGCTCCTCCACTGCCTGAAACGAGCTAAGTCGTTACGCTTCGGACATCTGCGAGACATCCATCCCCGCGACGAGTGCGCGCAGCTCTTTCGAGGGCTTGAATACCGGAACGGGCCGAGCCGACACCTCGACTGGGGAACCGGTGCGCGGGTTGCGCGCCATTCGGGTCTTCCTATTCCTGATCTTGAAGGTGCCGAATCCGCGCACCTCAATGTTTTCCTGCGTCTGGAGCGAATCCTTGATCGCTTCGAGGAACGCGTCGACGACTCGGGCGCAGTCCTTCTTTGAGATCATCGGCCCGGCAGTGCGTGAAATCTGGGCCGTGACACGCTCGACGAGGTCGGCTTTAGTCATTGAAAAATTCCGGGATGAGAAGCCGGTAAATAGCGTAAGTGCTTTGAAGTTATGGCTTTACTGACAGGGTGTCAAGCGAGGATGAAGCTACTTGGCGACTCCCTTGAGGGCGCTCAGAAACTCCTGAAACAGCGGCCTGGCGTCGTGGGGCCCGGGCGCTGCTTCAGGGTGGTACTGGACGCCAAACACCGGCAGGTGGCGGTGTCTCAGGCCTTCGATCGAGCCATCGTTCAGGTTTACGTGTGTCACTTCGAGGTCTGGCGCGCCCGCGATGCCGTGCTCGTCGCCCTGAACGGCGAACCCGTGATTCTGGGAGGTGATTAGCACGCGGCCGGTCTCGACTTCCTTCACCGGGTGATTTCCACCGCGGTGGCCGTAGGGCATCTTGGCGGTTTCGCCCCCAAACGTCAGCCCCAGCAGCTGATGGCCAAGGCAGATCCCGAACGTCGGAACTCCCTCGGCTGTAAGGGCGCGGAGGGTTTTCTGCGCGTAGCCGATTGCCGCCGGGTCGCCGGGCCCGTTGGACAAAAATATTCCATCGGGATCGTGCGCCAGCGCAGCCTCGGGCGCCGTGTCGGCGGTCACGACCGTCACACGGCAATCGGCCTCGGCGAACAGCCGCAGGATATTCCGTTTGATTCCGTAATCGTACGCGAGGATATGGTGGCGCGCCCTCGGATCGCCCCAGGTGTAGGTCTCGCGCGTGGTGACGCGGGAAGCGAGATCGAGCCCCTCCATCGAGGGACAGGCTTCAAGCGCGGCTCGGCTTGCTTCGTCCGGCTCGGACCCGGCGCCAATCACTCCACGCATCACTCCAACCGACCTGATGTGACGTGTGAGACGACGGGTGTCAACTTCTTCCAGAATAGGAATTTGGGCGGACGATAGCCAGGTCCCCAGCCCACCGGTGGCGCGCCAATTCGAATGCGTCGCGGACAGCTCACGAACGACAACGCCCGCCACCTGTGGAGCAGCTGATTCCGGGTCCTCGGAGTTGATTCCGTAGTTCCCAATCTGGGGCGCGGTCATGACCACGATCTGGCCCCGATACGACGGATCGGTGAAGACCTCCTGATATCCGGTGAGGTTGGTGGTGAACACGACCTCGGCGACGGCGGGCAGCGCCGCGGCCGAAGCGTTGCTCACCCGGCCACGAAAAAGGGTTCCATCCTCGAGGAGGAGGAACCCTGGTTCAGATGATCTCGTCGTAACGGCCAATTAAGGTCGAGGAGCGGCGGGAGTTGGTGTCGTCGGCGTCGCTGCGCTGGGCGTTGTTGGCAGTGGCTCCAGCGGGACGGCAGGGGCTGATGTCGGGGCCGGGGTGGTGTTGGCCGGCTGTGATCCGAGGCCTCGCTCGAGCACGGAGCGAGGAGTAGTCGTCCTGGCGGACATCAGCTGAAGAATGAAAGCGAGGCCGAGGAAGGCGCCACCGCCCCACCAGCTCAATTTGGTCAGCAGGTTTCCCGCCTGGCGGATTCCGATGAATGCGTCAGGAGAGGAGCTCGCGCCGCCAAAGCTTGCGGCGAGCCCGCCGCCTTTGCCACTCTGGAGGAGTATCGCACCCATCACGATTGCGCAGTCGATGACGAGCAGTGTCAGCAGAAATGTGTAAAGCATTGGCTCAGTTAGGGTTCGGCCATTCAATATCATTGGCTCCCGAAGACGAGTCAAGCCTCGGCGATCTTCGTCCACGATGACGGTTCGAGGCTGGCGCCGCCCACGAGCAGACCATCTATTTCGGGCGCGGCGAGCAGGGCGCGTGCGTTCGCGACGCTGACGCTCCCGCCGTAGAGAATCGGAATCTCGTCACTCCTGGTCCCGATCATCGCGCTCAGCTCCGAGCGAAGCAGCGTATGAATCGCGGAAGCATCGGTCGGCGTCGCGGTGAGGCCGGTGCCAATCGCCCATACAGGCTCGTAGGCGAGGAGAAAATCGGCGGAGATGAGGTTCGGCACATGTGACAAGCCTTCCCGCAGCTGTCTCGATACGACCGAGGCAGTCTCGCCCGCTTCGCGTTGCTCGATCTTTTCACCAACGCAGAGCATGAATGGAAGGCCAACGCGCGTCGCCGCCACGCACTTCTTCGCGCTCTGAGCGTCTGTTTCCCCAAAGACGTGGCGTCGCTCCGAATGGCCGACGAGAATGATGCCCGCTCCGGCGTCTTTTGCCATTTCCGCGGATATCTCGCCGGTGAAGGCTCCCTTTTCCGCCCAGTGGATGTTTTGCGCGCCAACCAGAATGTCCCGGCGCGAAGAAGCCGCGGCTGCAACGCCGGCAAGCGCGAGGGCCGATGGGAATACGATGACAGTGCGATCCGCACGGGGCGTATATCCGGCGAGAAATGACTGCATGAACGCGCCCGCGGCGGTGGGGCCGTGGTGCATCTTCCAGTTCGCCGCGAGGACGGGGCGCGTTGGCATCACGCGTCGTCCAACGCTTCGACGCCGGGAAGCTTTTTGCCCTCGAGGAATTCGAGGGAAGCGCCTCCACCCGTCGAGACGTGGCTCATCTTTTCCGCCAGTCCCGCCTCCTCGACGGCAGCCGCGGAATCACCGCCGCCAACGATCGTAATGGCGCCGCCGGCTGTCGCGGCGGCCATTGCTCCGGCCACCGCCAGTGTGCCGGCGTCGAACGGCGGTGTCTCGAAAACCCCCATCGGTCCATTCCAGATCACGGTGCGCGCGGAAGCAATCGCCCGCGTGTACGACGCCGCCGTCTGCGGCCCGATGTCGAACATCGCCTGATCCCTGGGTATGGCGCTCCTGGGAACCGCCCGCGCGGATTTTCCTTGTTCGAGCGACGGAGCGACGAAAGCGTCGTGCGGCAGCGTCAGCCGCGTTCCCGCGCGCCCGATGAGCTCCTTCGCCATTTCCACGCGATCGGCTTCGACGAGCGACTTGCCCGTCTCGAGTCCCATCGCCTTGTAGAACGTGCACGCCATCGCGCCACCGATGAGGAGCGCGTCGACTTTGGGAAGGAGCTTTTCGATGACGTCGATTTTTCCAGAGATTTTTGAGCCGCCGAGTATCGCGACGAACGGCTTTTTCGGATTGTCGAGCGCGCCCCCCAGGTAGTCGAGCTCCTTCTCCATGAGCAGGCCGGCCACTGCAGGCCGCAGGTGGTCCGCGACGCCGGCAGTCGAAGCATGGGCCCGGTGCGCGGCTCCAAACGCGTCGTTGACGAAAAAGTCACCCAGCTCGGACAGCGCGCGCGAAAGTCGCGGGTCGTTCTTCTCCTCGCCGCCGAGAAAGCGTGTGTTCTCGAGAAGCAGCACCTGCCCGGGTTTGAGCGCGTGTGTCGCCTTCTGCGCTTCATCGGAGTCAGTCGATTCGACGAACTGTACGGGGCGCCGCAGAAGCTCGCTCAGGCGATCGCACACCGGCTGAAGCGAATACTTCGGCTCGGGCTTTCCTTTCGGTCGCCCGAGATGCGACAGGATGACGAGTCGCGCCCCGCGGTCGACGAGGAGCTGAAGCGTCGGGATCGCGGCACGAATGCGACTGTCATTCGTAATGTGGCACTCGTCGTCGAGCGGCACGTTGAAGTCGACGCGCACGAGCGCGCGCTTGCCGCGCACTTCAGCCTCGGGGAGGTCCCGGACGCTCTTCTTTTTCACGGGGCTTCCCGGCTAGAGCCGAGAGCCCATGAAACGCAGCATGTCGACACAGCGTGATGCGTAGCCCCACTCGTTGTCGTACCACCCCTGGACGGCGACGAGCTTTCCGTCGATGACATTGGTAGTCTTTGAGTCCAGTATGCACGACGCCGGATCACCGATATAGTCGGCGGATACGAGCTCCTCCTCGGTGTAACGGAGAATTCCCTGAAGCGATCCCGCGGCGGCCTGCTTGAATGCGGCGTTCACCGCTTCAACGGTGACTCCGGATTTCTCGACCTCGACGGTGAGACAGGTCAGCGAGACGTCGGGCGTCGGCACGCGGATCGAGCTGCCGTCGATCTTGCCCTTCACCTCCGGAATCACCAGTCCAGTCGCCTTCGCGGCGCCGGTAGTCGTCGGGATCATGGACAGCGCGGCAGCGCGCGCGCGGCGCAGATCCTTGTGAGGCAGGTCGAGGATCTGCTGGTCGTTCGTATAGCTGTGAATCGTCACCATCGAAGCATGGACGAAGCCGAAGGTGTCGCGTATAACCTTCACCATCGGGACGACGCAATTGGTGGTGCACGACGCGTTCGAAACGATGGTGTGCTTGGCGTTGTCGTACTTGTCGCTGTTCACGCCCATGACGATGGTGATGTCCTCGCCCTTGGCGGGCGCCGAGATGAGGACCTTTTTCGCGCCGCCCTCGATGTGCGCCCGCGCTTTCGGCGCGTCGGTGAAGCGGCCGGTCGACTCGAGCACGATGTCGACGCCCAGGTCTTTCCACGGCAGAGCGGCGGGATCTTTCTGCGACAGAATCTTTATCTCGTCGCCGTCGACGATGATGGAATCCTTGCCGGCCTCGACATCGCCCTGATAGGTCCCGTGGATCGAGTCGTATTTGAACAGGTGCGCCAGAGTGCGGGTGTCGGTGAGGTCGTTGACCGCGACGAAGTCGAGATCGGCGACGCCCTGCTGCTTTGCCGCGCGCAGGACCTGTCGTCCGATGCGGCCGAAGCCGTTGATTCCTACTCTCGTTGCCATTCTTGCCTTGCTCCTTCGGTTACAGCCGGTCACCGCTCGCGCGGGCCCGGCCAAAAGTCACGTAGCTGATTATCCGCGCGCCGCCAGCGTAAAGTACGCGGGCACACTCGTTGAGCGTCGCGGCGGTCGTCACCACATCGTCCACCAGCACGAGATGGATTCCTTTAATTATATCGTGGTCCGGCTCGCTCAGTTGGAACGAGCCGGCTACGTTGCCAACTCGCTCCTCGGGTGTCAACTCCGTCTGCGAGCGGGTTGCGCGCGACCTCGAGAGGACCTCGCGAACCGGAATGTGCCACTGCCCGGCAAGCTCCTCGCTAAGGAGAGCGCTCTGGTTGTAACCGCGCTCGCGCATGCGCGAATGAGCAAGCGGAACCGGCACGATTGCCGCGCGCTCTTCGATGACGTCTCGAGGCCAATCCAATCGTCCCATCCGCTCTGCCATCGCCGACGAAACCTTCGTCCACCCTCCGTACTTGAGGGCGTGAACTATCGACGACGCGGGCTCGACCGGCATCCAGCACACCGATCTCACTGCGCGAACGAAGGGCGGGAGCAGCTCGCACCACTGACAGGAGGACAAACGAATCGGATGCCCGCATCGGTCGCACCGCGGGGACGGCAGCAAGGGCAGCCGCGACCAGCAAAGGCTGCACACGATGCCGGGATCACGCCGGGAGAGCAGCGCCTCGCACGACACGCACGCGCGCGGGAGCAGGAGGTCGAGCGCAATCGCGAGATGAGCCCGCAACGTCCCCCTCATGTCGACGGTTAGCCCAGGGACTCCCGCATCGCGATCCTGTCCGCCTCCACTCCGAACCATCGACGGAAGGAGAGCGCGCCCTGCTCGAGGAGCATCGTCATTCCATCGCGAGCGACATTCCCCCTCTCCCTGAGCGCGCGCACCCATGGCGTTTCACCGCGGCGGTAGACGAGATCCATTATCGCCGCGTGTCCCGCGACCGCGTCGACTTCCAGCGGGTGGTTGTCGTCGTGCTGTCCAATGGGTGTAGCATTCACGATCAGGCGCGCCCTTCCGGCCGCGTCGCGTGCGGCTGGCTCGACCGTCGCGATCCGTGGAAACCTCTTCGCCAGGAGCGCGGCGCGCGTCACAAGATCGGAAGAGCACACGTCT
>JBGTEZ010000238.1:0-2071 GCA_041747535.1 Gemmatimonadaceae bacterium | reverse complement strand
ATACGGGAGCCCCATGATCGCCGAGCCTGTCACGATCGCCGCGAGAGCCGCTAGTGCAAGCACGAAGAGCTCCGTCACCGCCACCGCCGCACGTATCCGGAAAAGCGTGAGCCGGCTCACCGGCAGCGACAACGTGAATCCTGCCGTTCCGTGCGCCGCTTCGCGCGACAATCCCCCAATCCCGAGGAGCACGGCCAGGATCACCCAGATCTTCTGAAACATCTCGGCGTAAACGAAATGCCAGAGATAGAACGGATAATCCACCATCGCGCGCAGAAACCACGGCGCGTTGTCCCACTCCGGATGCTCGATCAGGTCTCTTTTCCACTGCGCGTTGATCCAGCCGTGGCCGAGGGTCCAGAAGGCGCACACGGCGAGCGTGGCAGCGAGGGCGGTGAAAAAGCGGAAGCGGGTCTCGAGCCATGCCTTGGCGTACAGGTTTCTCTGCACACTCAGTTCCGCTTCAGGCTCTCGAGGACGATTTCCTTGAGCGTGAGCGGCATGATCTCCAGCGGCGCTCCCGCCTGGTGCGCGCGCATCCGGGCCGCTATCGCATCGACGTTGTGCGACGCCAGCACCGAAACCATGCGTCCGTCGACGGCGACGCGCTTCACGCCGTCTACAGCGAGCGCGCCCGAAGGAAACGGGGTTTCGTACACGCCGCGCAGGCGACGGAAATTCTGTGAGATCGTTTCGAGCGTGGTATCGAACACGAGCTTCCCCTGGTCGATGAGCAGTATCCTGTCTGCGATCTGCTCCACCTCCGCCACCTGGTGCGACGAGAAGAACACCGTCGCCCCGTCGGCAGCGGCGCCCACCACCAGCTCGAGCAGCTTCTCCGCCATCACCGGGTCCAGTCCCTCGGTCGGCTCGTCGAGAATCAGGAGCTCCGCGCCGCGCGAGAACGCGAGCAGGAGCGCCGTCTGGGTACGCATCCCCTTCGACAGCTTTTTCGTCAGCCGGTCCAGTGGCAGGCGAAATTCTTCCAGCAGCTTCTTCTCCACGTCGTGTCTCCACCCCGGATAGAACGCCTTCGTGAACTCGATCATCTGGCCCACAGTCATGTAGTCGTAGAGCCGCTTGTCCTCACCGACGTACGCGACGCGCTTTCGCATCTCGATGCTCTGCCGTTCATCGGCGATTGCGTAATCCAGCACCCTCCCGGTGCCCGACGTCGGCTTCATCATCCCGAGCAGCATCCTGATCGTCGAGCTCTTTCCAGCGCCGTTCTGCCCGAGGAAGCCAGTGATCGTCCCCGTGGGCACGCGCATGGTGAGACCGCGAACCGCCTCGAATGTCCCGTAGAACCTGGTGAGTCCGTCCGTCTCGATCGCGCACGCGCTCATTCGTGGGACCCTGAGCGATGCAGCCTCTGGCGCGACCCCGATGCGAGCTCCGCCTCGACCAATCGGCGAATCTCGTCCGGCTCGATCCGCCGCCGGCGCAGCTCGTCGACGAATTCCTTGGCCGCTTTTTGCGCCGCCTGCATTTGCCCGGTGCGCGCGGCAGTCCAGCGCGTCGTCCGTCCGGTCGCGGCGACGAACGCGCCGATTCCGTGGCGCAGCTCGAGCACGCCTTCCTGCTCCAGCTCGCGATAAACGCGCGCCACCGTGTTGGGATTCATCACCAGCGATTCGGCCAGCGCCCTCATTCCGGGAAGGCCGTCTCCCGCCTTGAGCGCTCCGGTTTCGCAGGCGTGCATGATCTGCTCCTTGAGCTGGAGATAGATCGGAACACCGATCGCGGGGTTGGGCTTGAGAAAGAGTGTCACAGTATTAGTGAATTAATAGTGTAGTACACTAAGCGTGTTGCGCCGATCTGTCAACAGTCGCACGATTTTGTCACAAAACACTCGGGGTGCCGAACAGACGCCGAATATCTCACGATGCCCGCAAGTGCAAGCGCAACAGCGAGTTAGAATGTTGCGTCGGGGTTGACCGTTCGTCCTTGAATTGATAAGTTGAGCATCTCACTCCGGTGTGAGAATCCCCCGCCAACTGTCGCCCGCCCGCAACGAGTCACGAAGTAAAATGCCAAACCGAATCATCCTACCCCTGTTGATCGCCGCGTC